>DASQRI010000504.1:0-8278 GCA_035642975.1 Mycobacterium sp. | reverse complement strand
GAAAGCCAGCGCGGTAATCCATGCGGAGTGAACCAACGGCAGCGCCACACCTTCGGCGATTACCGCGACGTAGTTCGGATGAGGTATCAGCCGGTAGGGCCCGCCGGCGACGCGGCTCGCACCCGGAATGACGATGACGCGGGTGTTCCACTGATAGTCCAGGGTCGTGATGCACCACCAGCGCAGTGCCTGCGCCGCCAGCACTACCACGAACATCGACCAGCCCAAAGCGGGAATGAAGCTGCGGTGCAGCACAATCGGCTCGACCAGGCAGCCCACCAGCAGACTGATGTGCAAGGCCACCATCGCCGGATAGTGTCCGGCGCCGAGTTCCACGCCGCCGTGCGTCTTGCTGACGGCGCGGTTACGTTCGGCGACAGCCACTTCAGCCAGCCGCTCGATGGCGACTGCGCCGACCAACAGCGCGTACCAGATCATGGTCGTCTCACCGCCAGCGTAGCAGGACGAGTTCGGAGCAGAAGCCGGGACCCATCGCAAGCATCAGTCCCGGGCTGCCGCTCGGCGGCTGCTTGGCGATCGTGTCGCGGAACACGTGCAACACCGACGACGACGAGAGGTTGCCGACCTCACTCAGCGACCGCCACGTGAGTTCGAGTGCGTCATCGGGCAATCCGAGTGACGAGACGATCGCCTCGATGACCTTGGGGCCGCCGGGATGGCTGACCCACGCGCCGACGTCCGAGATGTCGAGACCGTATGCCGCGAGCAGTCCCGTCACGTCGTCGGCCAGGTAGCGCTCGACAACGCCGGCCACATCCGGGGAAAGGATGAGCCCGAACCCGGAGGAACCGATTTTCCAGCCCATGGTGTCTTGCGAGTCGGGGTAGAGGTGGCTGCGCGAGCCGAGGACCTCCGGTCCGCGGGCGCCGATCTGCTCGGCACGACGCTCGCCGACGGCGACGACCGCCGCCGCGCCATCACCGAACAGCGCGGTGCCGACAAGAGAGGCCAGTGACGGGCCGGTCGCGGGGAAGGTGAGCGAGCACAGCTCCACGGACAGCAGCACCGCGACGTCGTCGGGCGCACCGCGCAGGTAGTCGTTGAGCCGGCCCACCCCGGCGGCGCCGGCCACGCAGCCAAGGCCAAACATGGGCACTCGCTTCACATCCGGGCGCAATCCCAGGCGCGTCGCGATGCGGGCCTCCAGCGAGGGGACCGCAAGGCCGGTGACGGTCGTCGACATGACCACGTCGACATCCTGCGGCTGCAAGCCCGCCTCATCGAGTGCGGCGGACAACGCCGCACAACCGAGTTCCACTGCTTTTTCGATGAAAATGCTGTTCGCGTCTCCGAAGTCGGTCAACGACGCGTACTGCTCGAGGGGCAACACCAGGTAGCGGCTGTCCACTTTGGAGCTCGCGTGGAATTTACGCAGGGCGTCCCCGTAACGCTCGAAGGCCGGGAGCGCGGCAAGCGTCTCAGTGATCTCGTTCTGGGCATAGCGATGCTCTGGCAGGACGCCCTGCACACCGGCCACGATGCTGCCGGCTTTGTGAGCCCGAAATTTCTTGCTGCTCATTTCCTCACCCTTCCTAGAAGACGTGACTTGCCGGCGTCGCTGCCGCTTGAAACACCCGTGGCCGCCGCTGCGCCGGTGGCGCGACAGCGGGGCCTTCGCTGATGCCGAAACGCTGATGGAGCCGGGCCAGCGACTCGGGCGCCCACCAGCACCACGTGCCCAGCACTCGCATGAACGCCGGAAGCAGCACCATGCGCACCACCGTGGCGTCCACCACCACGGCCAGGGTCAACCCGACTCCGAACATGCGCATGAATGACACGTGCGCAGCGATCAAGGCGGCGAACGAGATTGACATCACCAGTGCCGCTGCCGTCACCACCCGGCCGGTGCGAGCTATGCCGAGCGCCACGCTCTCGTCGTTGTCAGCGCGCGTGCGCCCCGACGCGAGCCAGAACTCGCGGATACGAGACACCACGAAGACCTCGTAGTCCATCGACAGCCCGAACGCGACGCAGAACAGCAGCACCGGCATGTTGGCGACGAGCGTCCCGGTGGACGTGGTGCCGAGGCCGCCCAGATGGTGATCCTGAAAAATCCACGCCATCGCCCCGAACGCCGCAGTCAGTGAAAGCACGTTGAGCACCAAAGCTTTCAGCGGCATCACCACGCTGCCGGTCAGCAGGAACAACAATCCGAAGGTGATTAGCGCAATCAGGCCAAGCACCGACGGAAGTCGCGAGGTGATCGCGTTGACGCTGTCCCGGTTGGTCTGCGCGGTGCCGCCGACCTCGACGGCCCGGCCGTCGGGACCCGGGATGTCATGCAGTCGACGCAGCTGGGCTTCCGACGTCTCGGAGAACAGTGGCGCTGTGCTCCTGACTGTGAGGAAGGCGCTGCCTTGCGCTTTGCCGGTGGCCGCCGAGGGCGGACCGGCCAGCGCCCCGCTCACGAACGTGCCGACCGGAGACGACACCGCGGAAACGTCGGGCACCCGTGACAGGTCGGCCGCGTAGCCGGCGAGTTCGGCGTTCGACACTCCGTCGATGTCGGGAATGACCACGTTGACCGCGGTCGCCGAGTCGTTGACGAAGTCGCTGCGCAACTGGTCGCCGACCTGGCGGGCCGAAGCGGACGCCGGCAACACCCGGTCGTCGGGGAACCCCCACCGAACACCAAGGAACGGCGTGCCCGCCAGCGCCAGTAGCGTGACCACGGCCAACCCAATGGGCAGCGCACGGCTCATAACGAATTTCGTTGACCGGTACCAGAATTGCGGCTCCGCTGAGCGGTGGCTCGGCCCTGGCCGACGGCGCGAGCGGCGCAGCAGCTTACGCACGTTCAGCGCATTCAGGCGCTCTCCGAGCAGCACGATCGCCGCGGGTGTCATGACCACCGCCGCAATCGCGGTGAAAGAGACGGTGGCGATACCGGCATACCCGAACGACTTCAAGAAGTGCATTGGGAACAGAATCATCGCGACCATCGACAACGCGACGGTCGTGGCGGAAAACAACACGGTACGGCCGGCGGTCGCCATGGTGACGACAAGCGCGTCGTCACGCGTTCCGCCGCGGGCGATTTCGTCTCGGAACCGACTGACGATCAGCAAGGTGTAGTCGATGGCGAGGGCGAGGCCCAACGCGGTGCTGAGGTTGAGCGCGAAGATCGACACGTCGGTGGTGAACGCGATCAACCTCAGTACCGCGAGCGCGCCCAGGATCGACATTCCGCCGATGGCGACCGGCAGGGCCGCGGTGAACAAGCCACCGAATACCCAGACCAACACGATGAAGCTCAGCGGAACCGCGATCGCCTCCATCACCAGCACATCGCGTTGCGCCTGGTCGGTGATCTGCGCGTTGACCATCGCGACCCCGCCGGACCGGACGATGACGCCATTGCGGTCGTAACCGAACTTTTCCGACAGCGCGTCGGCATACTTCTGCGCATTGGTGTCGCCGCCGCCAATGCCGGCGACGATCAGCCCGGACCGGCCGTCCTTGCTGACCAGCGAGGCCGCGGCGGCCGCCGGAGTGGTCCATGGCGACGCCACGCTGGTGACGTGCTCCGAGTGGCTCAGTTTGTCGGCGATCTGGGTGCCGACCGCGCGGGCCGCCGGGCCGGTGACACCGCCAGGAGCCGAGATTACGAACAGCAGCTGCAAGTCGCCCTGGCCGAACTTATCGGTGAGAATCATTGCGGCGTGCGATGATTGCGAGTTCGGGTCCTGAAATCCGCTGGCCGACAGACTTTTTGCCACCGGGATGCCGAAGATGCCGGCGGCCACCATCAACAGTGCCGCAACCGCGAGGGTCCGCCTGGGTGCGCTGATCGCGAGCCGGGCGATCCGCTGCAACATCCCTTGGTAGGTCGACGTCCCGATCATGGGGACCACCCGCTCTCCGATTTCAACAATCGATGACTTTTGTCAACACTCGGTGACTTGAAAGATACGCGGGGTGGAGTACCAAGTCAACAGATGCTGACATACAGTTGGGTGGTGATGACCAAACGGCCGCGCAATGCCGCGCAGACCAGGGCCGACATCCTTTCGGCGGCCCGGCGCCGGTTCGCGACAGAGGGTTTCGACCGCACCACCCTGCGCGCGATCGCCGCGGACGTCGGGGTGGACGCCGCGCTGATCACCCGGTACTTCGGTAGCAAGCAGGATCTGTTCGCGACGGCCACTGAATTCACCATCGAACTGCCCGACCTCACCGGCGCGAGCCCTGACGACATCGCGGACATGCTGTTGTCGCGGTATTTCGCCGTATGGGAAGAGGACCACTCGTTTATGGCATTGCTGCAGGCGGCGATGACCAGCCGCGTTGCCGCCGACACCCTCAACGTGACGTTGGCCGCCCATGTCGCGCCGACGCTGAAGGCCGCAACCCCGGACTACGACCAGCAGCGCATCGCGTTGACGGACGCCTTCGTCATCGGCCTGGCCGCCACCCGGTCGGTCTTGGGTAATCTGCCGGCGGCCGACCTGAGCCGCGAAGAACTCCGGCGGTGGGCGGCGCCGGTGTTTCGGCAGCTATTGGTGGGCCAGGCGCCGTCGTAATCTCGGACTTCGGCCGAAGTTAACAACGAGTGCCATAAGGTTTTCGTGTGACTGTCACGCGCCCCCGCAACGCCGCACAGACGCGTGCCGACATCCTGACCGCGGCACGCCGTCGCTTCGGGGCCGAAGGATACGAGCGGACGACGTTACGGGCCGTCGCCGCTGACGTCGGAGTGGACGCGGCGTTGGTCATCCGTTACTTCGGCAGCAAGCAGGATCTGTTCGCGGCGGCAGCGGACTTCGTGATCGACCTGCCCGACCTGTCGAACGTCGATCCCGACGACGTTGCCGACATATTGCTGCCACGCTTCTTCGCGGTGTGGGAAGAGGACGAGACGTTCTTGGCTCTGTTGCGCGCCGCGATGACCAGCCCGCTGGCCGCAGACACGTTGCGACGAGTCTTTGCCGAGCAGGTAGCGCCGAAACTGATCACCGCGACGCCCGACCATCCCGTGCAACGGATCGGGCTGATGGGTGCGTTCGTCATCGGGCTCGCGATCACCAGGTATGTGTTGTTGAATCCGCCGGTGGCCGCCCTCAGCCGCGAAGAACTCAGCCGCTGGGCGGCCCCGGTCATCCGGAATCTCTTGGTGGGCCCGGCGCCCACCTAAGCCCGGCCGTCAGCTGTTTCGGTGAGCGTGCAGAATCGCGTCGGCGAAGGCGTCGGGCAGCCGAAAAACAAGACTGCTAGTCTCGGTTAGAGACGGTTGGTCTTGAAAATCGCTGGGTATCCGCCGGAGGGGGTGCCGCGTTGCTCGACGCTTTGGCCCAAGCGGACCAAGACAGCGACTTCGCGCTCGCCGGCCTGTCGACGCGGGCCCGGCTCTGGTTGCTCGCGGTGGCCTGCTTCGGCGTGCTGCTGGTGATCTCCTCGATGGTCGCGCTGAATACCGCGCTTCCCGATATGGCGACCGCGACCTCGGCCACCCAGACCCAGCTGACCTGGATCGTGGACAGCTACACCCTGGTGCTGGCCTGCCTGCTGTTACCGGCCGGCGCGCTCGGCGACCGCTACGGCCGGCGTGGTGCGATGCTGGCGGGCCTGGCGATCTTCGGCGTCGCATCGGTGCTGCCGGCCATCTCGTCGGATCCCACGATCGTCGTCGTCTTCCGCGGAGTCGCCGGTGCCGGCGCCGCGCTGATCATGCCCGCCACCCTGTCGTTGATCACAGCCGCTCACCCAAAAGATCAGCGCAACAAGGCAGTTGGCATCTGGGCCGGGACGGCCGGATCGGGCGCCGTGGCCGGCATGCTCGGGTCGGGCGGCCTGTTGCATTTCTGGTCATGGCATTCGATCTTCTGGTCGTTCGCAGCCGCCGGGTTGACGTTGTTCGTCCTCACCTTGACCATCGAGAGTTCGCGGGACGCCGACGCCAAGCCGCTGGACTGGCGGGGCGCCCTGATCATCGGCGGGGCGGTGGCGGTGCTGGTCTTCGGCATCCTCGAGGCGCCCACCCGCGGCTGGACCGACCCGGTGGTCCTCGTCAGCATCGCCGTCGGAGTGATCTTGAGCGTGGCCTTCGGCTTCGTCGAGCTGCGGCAGCGTTATCCGCTGCTGGACGTACGCCTGTTCGCGGTTCCCGCGTTCGCCACCGGCGCGGCCACCATCACCGTGTTCTTCTTATCGATGTTCGGTTACATGTATCTGCTGATGCAGTACATGCAACTGATACTCGGCTACAGCCCCAACAAGACGGCGTTTGCGCTGAGCCCGATCTTGGGGCCGATGCTGGTGCTGTCCGTGCTGTCGTTTTGGTATCTGCCGCGGCTCGGTTTACGGGCGGTCGTGTTCAGTGGACTGACGCTAATCGCGTTCGGGCTGGTCTGCCTGCTCGGCGTGAAGCTGGGTTCACCCTACTGGCGAGCCGCCTGGCCGATGTTGGTGCTCAGCACGGGCATCGGACTGTGCACCGCGCCGACGACGTCGGTCATCATGACGACCGCGCCCGACGACAAGCAGGGGGTGGCCTCGGCGGTCAACGATGCCAGCCGAGAGATCGGCGCTGCGCTCGGTATCGCCCTTGCCGGATCCATGTTGGCCGCGCAGTATCCGAAGACGTTGGCGCCCAAGCTGATCGGGATCCCGAGACCGGTGAGCGACGCCGCCGCCACGTCGCTGGGCCAGGCCCTCGAAGTCGCCCGGCGGCTCGGACCGGCGGGGGCCCGGCTCGCCGAAGTCAGCAAGACGGCGTTCATCGATGCCATGTGTTCGTCGCTCCTGGTGTTGGCCGTGGTGGTGGCGGTCAGCGCCGTCCTGATCGGACTGTGGGCGCCGGGCCGCAACGATCAACAGCTACGGCCCGTGCGCGACCTGCTGGCGCGGCGAAGGCGTCGTCGCTAGCTCGGCGGCGCCGTCAGGTGGTCGTAACGAGGGTCGGTGTGGTCGCGGCGCGGTTGCCAGTACTGGGAGGCATCGTCTCCGGAAATGGTGACGTCGGGCACCACCCGTCGGTAGGCCAGCTTCCACGCCCCGCCAGTGCGCCGGAAATAATCGATATAGCGGCCGTATCCGACGGCGATCTGATCGCCGATCAACGCGTGCATGACGAAAAACGTTTCACCCCAAGCTTCATCACCGCGGACATCGAACACCGACTGTCCCAGAAGGTGATGCATGGTCAACTGTTGGGCACGGCTTGTCGGCGCGCAGATCATGTCGGCGAATTCCGCTCCGGACCCTTTGAAGCCGCCGTGGTCGTCGAAGGACTGCGGCGCGTAGCAGTCGATGATCGCGTCTTTGTCGGCCCGGTCGACCGCGGCAGACAATTTCGCCACGAGTTCAGCCAACGCCGACTTGTCCACCCAGGCCTGGGTCTGTCCGGCGGCGGTCACGAGGTGGCGGTGAATTCGAGGTGTAGTTCCTGCAGTCCGCGGATGATGTAGAGCGGCGTGTAAGTGTATCTGCGCGCATCGGGTGTGCCGTGGTGCTTCTCGTCGATTCGGATGTCGCGCAGGCGATCCAGCATTCGTTCGACGGTGACCCGGCCTTCGATGCGCGCCAGCGGACCGCCGGGACAGCTGTGCACCCCGCGGCCGAAGGCGACGTTCTGGCGGGCGTTGGACCGGTCGACCTGCAGTTCAGCCGGGCAGGCGAAGTGCGACGGGTCGCGGTTGGCCGCTCCGGGCAGCAGCATCATCGTGGTACCGGCCGGAATGTCGACGCCGCCGAGTGCGGTTGCCACCCGCGCCAGCCGGAAGTCACTTTTGATGGGGCCTTCCAGCCGCAGTATCTCCTCGATGAATTTCGGGATCCGATCGCGGTGGCTGCGTAACGTCTGTTGAAGTTCAGTGTCCTCAGCCAACACTCGCAGTGCACTGGACAACAATCGAGCGGTGGTTTCGTGGCCGGCGATGAACAAAAACGTGGCGTGCCGAACCAGGTCGATGACCTCAGGCAGCGTGCCGTCGGCAAATCGTTGGGTGGCGATCTCGGTCATGATGTCTTGGGCGGGCGTTGCGCGGCGGTCACCGATATAGTTAGTGAACCACTTGTCAAGATAGGCAAGGGGATTCATGTTGACGGCGCCATCCTCATCCTGCCAGGCCGCATCGGGTGGCGTGTTGCCGGCAACCAGATCGCGAAACATCGCGTGGTCGGACTCCGGCACGCCCAGCAGGTCCGCGATCACCAGGAACGGAAACAGGCCGCCGTATGCCGAAGCGAACTCGCAGTGCCCGTCATCGACGAACTCGTCGATCAGTTGGTCGGCAAGCCGCCACATGAACTCCTC
>DASQRI010000503.1:0-6327 GCA_035642975.1 Mycobacterium sp. | reverse complement strand
CTGCTCACCGGCAAGATCAAGGAATCGGTGATCCGCGTCGACAAAAACAAGCTGCCGGTGTACGACGCCGTCGTCGTCGACGCACCGCCGACCGGTCGCATCGCCCGCTTCCTCGACGTCACCAGGGCGGTGTCCGATCTGGCTAAGGGCGGTCCGGTGTACTCACAGGCCGAAGGCGTGGTGAAGATCCTGCACTCGGACCAGACGGCCATCCACCTCGTCACGCTGTTGGAGGCGCTGCCGATGCAGGAGACGATAGAGGCGATCGACGAGTTGCAGGGGCTGGGGCTGCCCATCGGCAGCGTGATCGTCAATCGCAACATCGCGGCTTACCTGCCGCCCGACGATCTCACCAAAGCCACTGAAGGCGATGTTGACGCCGACGCTGTGCGGGCGGGCCTGAGCGCCGCCGGAATCAAGCTGAGCGACAAGGATTTTGCTGGTCTACTGACTGAGACCATCCAGCACGCCACCCGGATCACCGCGCGAGCGGCAACCGCGGAGCAGCTCGACGAGTTGAAGGTACCGCGACTGGAGCTTCCGACCATTCCCGACGGCGTGGATCTCGGCAGCCTCTATGAGCTTTCCGAATCCCTTGCGCAGCAGGGGGTTCGATGAGTACCACACCCCCAACACTGGACATTGCCGCGATTCTGGGCGATACCGCCAATCGCGTCGTGGTGTGCTGCGGCGCGGGCGGGGTCGGCAAGACCACCACTGCTGCGGCGATGGCGCTGCGCGCAGCGGAATACGGTCGCGCAGTGGTTGTTTTGACGATCGACCCGGCCAAGCGGCTGGCACAGGCGTTGGGGATCAGCGACCTCGGCAACTCACCGCAGCGCGTCCCGCTCGCTCCCGAGGTGCCCGGGCAACTGTTCGCGATGATGCTGGATATGCGACGGACATTCGACGAAATGGTGGTCCAGTACTCCGGTCCCGGCCGCGCGCAGGCGATTCTGGACAACCAGTTCTATCAGACGGTCGCGACCTCGCTGGCCGGCACTCAGGAGTACATGGCGATGGAAAAGCTCGGCCAGCTGCTCGGCGAAGACCGCTGGGATCTGGTGGTGGTGGATACCCCGCCCTCGCGCAACGCACTGGACTTCCTCGACGCACCGAAACGGCTGGGCAGCTTCATGGACAGCAGGCTGTGGCGGTTGCTGTTGGGGCCCGGGCGCGGTATCGGGCGACTGGTGACCGGTGCCGTCGGTCTGGCGATGAAGGCGCTGTCGACCGTCCTCGGTTCGCAGATGCTTTCCGACGCAGCGGCTTTCGTGCAGTCACTGGATGCCACCTTCGGCGGCTTTCGGGAGAAGGCAGACCGTACCTATGCGCTGCTGAAGCGGCGCGGTACCCAGTTCGTTGTGGTGTCGGCGGCCGAGCCCGACGCGCTGCGGGAAGCGTCGTTCTTTGTGGACCGACTTTCCGAGGAACGCATGCCGCTAGCCGGACTCATCCTGAACCGAACCCATCCGATGTTGTGTTCGCTCGCGGTCGAGCGCGCCATCGACGGAGCCAAGACACTCGAGAACGGGTCGGAAGGCGGCGACACCAACGGCGCTAACCGCTTGACCGAGGCCGTCCTACAGATCCATGCCGACCGCGCGTCGACTTCCAAACGGGAGATCCGGCTGCTGTCCCGGTTCACCGGCGCGAATCCTCACGTCGCCATCGTCGGGGTGCCATCGCTGCCGTTCGACGTGTCCGATCTGGAGGCGCTGCGTGCCATCGCCGACCAGATGACAGCGGCCGGCGACGATGCGGGCCGGGCAACGGCCCGCTGAGAAGCCGGCCAATCAGCCGCGGCCGGCGAGTCGTCGCCTTCTTAGCCGACGCTGCGGTGCTTGCGCTGAGCGCTGAAGAACTCCGCCCAGGACACCACCTCGGGGTGTTGTTTGAGCAGCGCCCGTCGCTGCCGTTCGGTCATCCCACCCCATACGCCGAACTCGACGCGGTTGTCCAACGCGTCTGCACCGCATTCCAGCATCACCGGGCAGTGCCGGCAGATCACCGCGGCCTTGCGTTGTGCGGCCCCCCGGACAAACAGCTCATCGGGGTCAGCGGCCCGGCAGAGCGCCTTGGAAACCCAGGCGATCCTCGACTCCGCATCAGCTCCACACAGAACGGTGTTCGTCGGTACTACGTTCGGCGTGCGCGCCGCGGTCCGTATAGCTGACACCAGCGATTCCCCTTCGCTCTTGCCACCGGTGTGGCGCCCTGTACACGATCCAAGACCACCTGTGCGACCTGTGCCACACCATGCATGTCGGTGTTACCTGTATCTCATTGTGAACATAAGCTACGTGGTCAGGTACCAATTACGCAACAGTCTTCTCGCCGCTTTTTTGGGACGACCGTGCAGTCCGATCACGAAGAGGCGCGGAAACCGACGCTTGACGCGGCTAATAACGGCCTGAGCTGCGACTGAGAGATACCTGAGCCGCAGCACTCGAAGGAACTGCCCCCGAGGAACCACGCGTGAAAAGTTCCGTCGCAGCGCCGCTACTGTAGTAGCCATGTCGGAGCGCCCCACGACTGCGGTCACCATCGCCAAGCTCGCCGGGTGCTGTCTGCTCGCCAGCGTCATCGTCGCGGCCCTGCTTTTCCCGTTGGCCGGCGGCGTCGGGCTGGTGTCCAACCGGGCCTCCGAGGTCGTCGGCAACGCCTCGGCTCAGTTGCTCGAAGGTGATGTCCCCGCGGTGACCACGATGGTGGACGCGAAGGGCAATACCATCGCATGGCTCTACGATCAGCGCCGGTTCGAGGTGCCCGGCGACAAGATCTCCAACACCATGAAGCTCGCGATCGTCTCGATCGAGGACAAGCGGTTCGCCGAGCACAACGGCGTGGACTGGAAGGGCACCCTGACCGGGCTGGCCGGCTACGCGTCGGGCGACGTCGACACCCGGGGTGGCTCGACGATAGAGCAACAGTATGTAAAGAACTACCAGTTGCTGGTGATTGCGCAGACCGACGCGGAGAAGCGCGCGGCCATCGAGACCACCCCGGCGCGCAAACTGCGCGAAATCCGGATGGCACTCACCCTGGACAAGACCTTCACCAAACCGGAGATCTTGACCCGCTACCTGAACCTGGTGTCCTTCGGCAACAACGCATTCGGCGTGCAGGACGCGGCGCAAACCTACTTCGGCGTCAATGCGTCCGACCTGAACTGGCAGCAGGCGGCCCTGCTGGCCGGCCTGGTCCAGTCGACTAGCGCGCTCAATCCCTACACCAACCCGGATGGGGCGCTGGCGCGCCGAAACCTCGTCCTGGACACCATGATCGAGAACCTTCCGAACGAGGCCGACGCGCTGCGTGCCGCCAAGGCTGAGCCGTTGGGGATTTTGCCGCAGCCCAAGGAACTGCCGCGTGGCTGCATCGCGGCGGGCGATCGCGCCTTCTTCTGCGACTACGTTCAGGCCTACTTGGCCCGCGCCGGCATCAGCAAGGAGCAGGTCGCCCGCGGCGGCTACTTGATTCGCACCAATTTGGATCCCGATGTGCAGGAGCCGGTCAAACACGCGATCGACACCTTCGCCAGCCCCACCCTTGAGGGCATTGCCAGCGTGATGAGCGTGATCAGGCCTGGCAAGAACGCACACAAGGTCGTCGCGATGGCCAGCAACCGCACGTACGGGTTGAACACCGAAGCCGGCGAGACCATGCGAGCGCAGCCGTTCTCTCTGGTCGGCGACGGAGCCGGGTCCATCTTCAAGATCTTCACCACCGCCGCTGCGATGCAGATGGGCATGGGGATCAACGCCCAACTCGACGTGCCGGGCAGGTTCCAGGCCAAGGGCATGGGCAGCGGCGGCGCCAAGGGCTGTCCCAAGGAGACGTGGTGCGTGATCAACGCCGGCAACTACCGCGGGTCGATGAACGTGACCGATGCGCTGGCCACGTCGCCTAACACCGCGTTCGCCCGGCTGATCCAACTGGTGGGTGTACAGCGCACGGTCGACATGGCGATCAAGCTCGGCCTGCGGTCCTACGCCGAGGCCGGCAGCGCCCGCGACTACGACCAGGAAAGCAACGAAAGCCTGGCCGATTTCATCAAGCGGCAGAACATCGGATCGTTCACGCTGGGCCCGTTCGAGCTGAACGCGCTGGAACTGTCGAACGTCGCGGCGACGCTGGCCTCGGGTGGCACGTGGTGCCCGCCCAACCCGATCGACAAGCTGATCGACCGCAACGGCAACCAGGTCGCCGTCACCACGGCGGCCTGCGAGCAGGTGGTACCGGAGGGGCTGGCCAACACGCTGGCCAATGCGATGAGCAAGGACGCGCTCGGCGGGGGCACCGCATCGGGGTCCGCCGGTGCGGCGGGATGGAACCTGCCGGTGTCCGGCAAGACCGGCACCACCGAGGCGCACCGGTCGTCGGGCTTTGTGGGCTTCACCAATCAGTACGCGGCGGCCAATTACATCTACGACGACTCCACGTCGCCGTCGGATCTGTGCTCGTCGCCGCTGCGGCGCTGCGGCGACGGCAACCTGTACGGCGGCAACGAGCCGGCCCGCACCTGGTTCACCGCGATGAAGCCGATCGCCACCAGCTTCGGTGACATCCATCTGCCGCCGATCGATAAGGAGTACGTCGAAGGCGGTCCCGGTTCTCGGGTGCCCAGCGTCGCGGGTCTCGATGTCGATGCCGCGCGTCAGCGCTTGAAGGATGACGGTTTCCAGGTCGCCGAGCAGCCCGCGTCGGTCAACAGCAGCTCGAAGTACGGCGAGGTGGTCGGGACCTCACCTAACGGCCAGACGATTCCGGGTGCGGTCATCACCATTCAGACCAGTAACGGCATCCCGCCCGCGCCACCACCGGCCGAAGGCGGACCAGGAGGTCCTCCTCCGGTGGGCTCGCAGGTCATCGAGATCCCGGGCCTGCCGCCGATCACCATCCCCATCCTGGCGCCGCCCCCGCCATAGCCGGCGGGCTGGTGTGTGCGGCGCAGCCGACCGCCGGGCGGCAGTATTCTGGCTTGCATGCCGTCCGCCATATCAGCTCTGAAAACCACCGGCGCGATCACGCTGGCATCGGCCGTTGCCGGAATCGGCTACGCCTCGGTCATCGAACGCAATGCGTTCGTGCTGAGAGAGCTGACCATGCCGGTGCTGACGCCGGGCTCGTCGCCGCTGCGGGTGCTGCACATCAGCGACCTGCACATGCGGCCGGGCCAACGTCGTAAACAGGCGTGGCTTCGTGAACTCGCCGGCTTGGAGCCCGACCTGGTCGTCAACACGGGCGACAACCTGGCGCACCCCCGGGCGGTGCCCTCGGTCATCCAGAGCCTCACCGACCTGCTTTCGGTGCCGGGCATCTTCGTCTTCGGCAGCAACGATTACTTCGGACCCCGCCCGAAGAACCCGCTGAACTACCTGACCAGCCCGGGTCACCGCGTGCACGGTCAGCCGCTGCCCTGGCAGGACTTGCGGGCGGCGTTCACCGAGCGCGGCTGGCTGGATCTGACCCACAACCGTCGCGAATTCGAGGTGGCGGGGCTGCACATCGCCGCGACGGGCGTCGACGACCCCCACATTGCGCGAGACCGCTACGACGCGATCGCGGGTCCGGCCAGCCCGGCCGCCAACCTGCGGCTGGGGCTGACCCATTCGCCCGAGCCCCGGGTGCTGGATCGTTTCGCCGCCGACGGCTACCAACTGGTGATGGCCGGCCACACCCACGGCGGACAGCTGTGCCTGCCGTTCTACGGCGCCCTGGTGACCAACTCGGGTCTGGATCGGTCCCGCGCCAAGGGCCCGTCGCGTTGGGGCGCCACCATGCGGTTACACGTCTCCGCCGGGATCGGCACTTCGCCGTTTGCGCCCGTGCGATTCTGCTGCCGGCCCGAAGCCACCCTGCTGACATTGATTGCCGCGCCGACCGGCGGCCGCGACCCGCAACGCGATCGGGGCCGATCGCAACCCACGTATTCGGTGAGTTGAGGCCCCTAGTTTTGCGACGAGTGAGTCAGCATCGGCTCACTGGATATGTTCCAATGCTCGGGCCACTGAGATTGGCTCCAGGCCTGGTCCACGTCGCTGTCCGGAGCGGTCACCAGCAGCCATAGCACCCCGAGAGCTAAGAGTCCGCCGAACACCACGGCGCCTAACACCGTCATGATTCACTCGCTTCCGTTGCACAGCTTGTGCGGTATTTAGACTATTCAAAGTCGCAGACATCCCGGTTATTCCACGCCGGACCGTGGCGCAAATCCCCGGCCAGTGCGGATGTGAGCTACCCGGCAACGACCCAGGCGTCGCCGGTGCGGACGGTGCCGCCTTCCGCTTTGGCGGGTTGCCGGGTCGGTGCGATACGCTGTCG
>DASQRI010000502.1:0-5631 GCA_035642975.1 Mycobacterium sp. | reverse complement strand
GTGCCCCAATGGCGCTGGCCAGGCTGGTGCGTCGAAAGTGCGGCGCCGCCCCAGAGCACCCCAATGCTGACCACAACAGCGGCCACCAGTAAGGCCAATGCAGTCGAACGCGACGGCATCGTCGCTGACCCCGCCACCCGGCGATGCGGACCCCGCGGCGTCGAGTTACTCGGGACGACCATCTGACACCCTCCGGATAATCGGCGATCTGCTCACGGCACATACTGCCGCGCAGTCGGAATTAGCGCCGAAGCTTACGGCCAACCTCGACGCAAAACAGCCAAATCGTAACTACTGGTCGAACCACAGTTCACCCACTAATCGCCGAACAACTACCCGTCACAAAGACTGGGGCCGGCGAGCTGCTTTCGCTGCGGCGGTCAAATCCCCGATCGCCCTGTCGTAGTAGTTATACAGACTCCGAGTTCGGGGGTCGTCCTTCACCATCACCGAGACCGGAAGACGAGCGGAGAAACGATTCATGGCGAGGTTGCCAACGATGATCCGTCTTCCGTCAATCACGTACGCCCAGAAAACCGGAATACCGGGGAACGACAGCATTTCGCCGTCGAAATCGTCACGTTCATTGAGCTTCTGCAAAAAGCGTGATGTTCGCCGAGTGATCATCTGGTCCTCTTCATAGAGGTCGTCGAACTGCTCGTCTGAGACTGTCCGGCCCTCGCGTAGGTGGTAGACGTAGCGCCAGCCGTCTCGATCGCCGGGATCGAGTCCGAGGATGCGAACGCGCAGCGGCTTGGTGCGCACGCCGTCCTCGATGACGCGGTACAGCACCTTCGCGAAGTGGGCGCAGGTGATGCCGATTGCAACGATGTCGCTGTCGGCCTCGACGATCATCTGCTCTTCGTGGGTCTCGTTGAGGCTGTCGAATTGCCTGCTGTCGCTGCAGGTGAGCGGTGAGCGCTTCGCCAAAAAGTCTTGAACCGGGTTGGCGATGCCCTTGGCGCCATCCTCCAGGATCGCGGAAAGCGATGCGGCGAGCGCGTCGGCAGCCTGAGTTGCCTCCCGCTCGTAGGTCGCACGCTCCTCGTCGCTGCATGATTCGTCGGGGCGCTTCGGGTAGATCAGAATCCGATAGGGAGCAATGTCGAACGGGATGGCGTCACGGTAATCCTGTCGTACCACCATCACCGTTTTTCCGGCCGCGCCGTGCGAAACGCCCAACTCGTAAAAGACATTCGGGTTGGCACCCGATACGTCGGCAATCACGACCGGTGACTCGAAGATGCGCTCGAACATCATCCCGTGGATGTGGCCGAGTTGCTCCTCGTCGGCGCGTACCACCGCCAGGTTGACACTCCGCATAGCCGGCGCGATCACGTCGTCGTAGCCGGCCCGGTATTTCGGGTCGAACGGCATGATGACGAAAGCGGACCTGGGCGTTGCCGAAGACATCTGCGCGGCTTCCCTCCTCATTGCCTTGGGAGGTTCACACTGTATCGCTCAGGACGGGCGACTCAGACCGAACTTGCGCGGATCTTGTCATTGGCCCACGCGCCCGTCGGGCGAACGCAGGTTTAGGCCGCCAGTCTGGCAGGACGGGCAGTCCGGGGCACAATCCGACCTCGGCGCCGTCGCGATTATCACTGCATCGCTGCCAGGTCGGCCCGCGTTAATCCGGCCCGTTTTCAACCTAGCCGCGACATCCAGCCATGCGTGTCTGCGAAGGTTCCGCGCTGGATTCCGGTCAGCGTGTCACGCAGCGCCATCGTGACCTCGCCGGATTCGCCGTCTCCGATGGTGAATTCGCTATCGCCGTACTTCACGTGCGAAATCGGCGTGATGACCGCGGCGGTGCCGCAGGCGAACACCTCGGTGATCTCACCGGCGGCGGTCTTCTTCTGCCACTCGTCGATGTCGATCTTGCGTTCCTCGATGGCAAAGCCGGCATCAGTTGCCAACTGCAACAGTGAATCTCGGGTGATGCCAGGCAACAGCGAGCCGGACAGCTCAGGGGTGACCAGGCGGGCCGATCCGCCACTGCCGAACACGAAGAAGATGTTCATTCCGCCCATCTCTTCGATGTAGCGGCGTTCCACGGCGTCCAGCCACACCACCTGTTCGCAGCCGTTCTCGGCGGCTTCGGCCTGCGCCACCAGCGACGCGGCATAATTGCCGCCGAACTTGGCTGAGCCGGTGCCGCCAGGGCTGGCGCGCACGTATTCCGTTGAAACCCAAACGGTTACCGGCTTGATGCCGTGCCTGAAGTACGCACCCGACGGCGAGGCGATCACCATATAGCGATACTGCTTCGCTGGGCGCACCCCCAGCCCGGGTTCGGTGGCGAACACGAACGGGCGCAGATACAGCGACTCCTCGCCACCGGCCGGCGGAACCCAGTCCTTGTCAACGGCGATCAGCTGCCGCAGTGATTCGATGAACAGCTCGTCAGGAAGTCCGGGGATCGCGATCCGCCGCGACGAGGCCTGCATCCGCGCGGCGTTGGCGTCGGCGCGAAACGACACGATCGACCCGTCCGCCCATCGGTAGGCCTTGAGCCCTTCGAAGACTTCCTGCGCGTAGTGCAACACGATCGCCGAGGGGTCCAACTCGATCGGCGCGTAGCCGGTGACCCGCGCATCATGCCAACCCTGCCCATCGGTGTAGTCGATCGACACCATGTGGTCGGTGTGATATCTGCCGAATCCGGGATCGGCCAGGATCGCTTCGCGTGCGTCGTCACTCGTCGGATCGGCGGTGCGTGACACCGTGAACTCGAGGACGTCGCTGGTCATTCGCGCCGCTCCTCCTCATCGCTCCGCTCTGCATCGTCGCTGGCGCAGGTCATCAGGCGATTGTATAACCGGCCGCTAGCGGGTTTTTGGATCGACGAACGGTGGCCGCACCACTTCGCATTCGACGCCGCGGCCCCGGACGTCGACGGTGACGTGCTGGCCGTCTTCGACGCCGGCGTCGACATCGATTAGTGCCAGCGCGATACCCACTTTCAGCGTCGGGGAAAACGTGCCCGACGTGGTGACCCCAACCTCGGTGTCCCCGTCGAGCACGGTCAACTCCGGCCGCAGCACACCGCGGCCCACCGCACGCAGACCCCGCAGCAGCCGCCGCGGACCCGCCTCTTTTTCGGCCAGCAGCGCGTCGCGGCCGAAGAACGCGTTCTTCTTCCAGCCAATCGCCCAGCCGCACCGCGCCTGCAGCGGTGAAATGTCGGCGGAAAGTTCATGACCGTGCAGCGGATAACCCATCTCGGTGCGCAGCGTATCGCGAGCCCCGAGACCGGCCAGCTGCCCGTCGGCTCGCGTGACCGCGGCCAGCAGCGCGTCGAACACGACACCAGCGGTATCCCAGGGTGGCAGCAGTTCGTAGCCGTGCTCTCCGGTGTAACCACTGCGGCAAACCCGCACCGGCACACCCTCGAGGGTCGCGTCGGCATAGCCCATGTAGTCCATGTCGGTCGGCAGGCCCAGTTCGGTGAGCACCTCCGTCGACCGTGGGCCCTGGACGGCCAGCACCGCATACGACCGATGCTCGTCGCTGATGCTCAGCCCCGCGGGCGCAGCCTGTTGCAGGGCGGCGACCACGGCGGCAGTGTTGGCGGCGTTCGGCACCAGGAAGATCTCGTCGGGGCCAACGAAGTAGGCGATCAGGTCATCGACCACACCGCCAGATTCATTGCAGCACAATGTGTATTGCGCCTTGCCGGGCTGGATGCGGTCGAGGTCGTTGGTGAGCGCGGAGTTGACGAACTGCGCGGCGCCCGGCCCGCGAATCAGCGCCTTGCCCAGGTGGCTGACGTCGAACAGGCCGACGGCATTGCGGGTTGCGGTGTGCTCGGCGACGGTGCCGGCATACGACACCGGCATCAGCCAGCCGCCGAACTCGGCGAAAGTCGCGCCCAGCTCGCGGTGGCGGTCCTCGAGTGGCCCTTGCAACAAGTCTGCGCTCACAGGCGCGGCTCCTCCCCATCGCTACGCTCTGCATCGTCGCCAGCGCGGCTCACGGCATTTCACCCTAATCTGAGTGGCGACTGGCACACTTGGCCAGGTGGTCGATTTCGATGCCATGGAGGCAGCGGGAATCGCCGATGCGCGCGCGCGAGCCGGTCTGATCGAGTACCTGGCTGGCCTCGGTTTCACCGCCGACGAGATGGTCGAGGCGGAGCGCCGCGGCCGCCTCTTCGGCCTTGCCGGTGACGTCTTGCTGTGGTCCGGTCCACAGACCCACAGCCTGCGCAGCGCCGCGGATTCGATCGGTGTGGCGGTGACGGACGTCGAACACGCCTGGGCCATGCTCGGTCTGACCGTCGCAGACGTGGATAGCCCGGCGCTGAGTCAAGCCGATGTCGACAGCCTGGCTACCTGGGTGGCGATGCGAACGCAGCTGGGCAATGATGCCGCGGATGTCTTCCTGCGGGTCCTCGGCGCTACGGTCGCCCGGCTGGCCGAGGCCGGATCGTCGATGATCCGGGCCGGCCGGCCCGAGTTGTGGCTCGGCCACACCCAGGATGAACTGACCACCGCGAAGGCGTACCACTCGGTCGTGGAGTTCGTCCCCCGCATCGGGGCAATGATCGACGCCGTCCACCGCCATCACCTGGTCAGCACCCGGATGTTCATCGAAGGCGTCGTCCAGGGTCGGTCAGCGAGCCTGGTATGCGGCGTCGGTTTTGCGGATCTGTCCGGCTTCACCGCGCTGACCCAGATCCTTACACCCGCGGAGTTGTCCGACATGCTCAGTAAGTTCGGCGCCACCGTCGGCGACGTGGTGCACGCCGACGGTGGGCGGGTGGTGAAGTTCCTCGGCGACGCAGTGATGTGGGTGAGCTCGGATCCGGAGCGGCTGGCCAAAGCGGCGCTCGACCTCGTCGACCATCCGCGGGCGCGGGCGGCCGGACTGCAGGTTCGCGCCGGCCTGGGTTACGGCGAGATTCTGGCGATGAGCGGCGACTACTTCGGTAACGCGGTGAACCTTGCGGCTCGCCTGGTGGCCGCAGCGGAGCCGGGACAGATTCTCGCCTCAGCAGAACTCCACGATCAGCTGCCGGACTGGCCTGCCGTCGTTCAGGAACCGCTGCAGCTCAAGGGTTTCGACGCTCCGGTGATCTCCTACGAGCTCGCCCGCGCCGGCGGATGAGAAGCGCTGCCAGGTTTCCCGGCCCACCGCCCACACCGACGATCGTTAGGGTTAATGCCCGTGAGCACACAACTCGGTTATCCCGCCCCTCATGTCGCCGTCGCCTCGTCGCTGCCGAGCCGCGGCGCCCGATCGGCCGTCTTGATCGTTCCGGTGGTTCCATCGGGCGCCGACGACGCCGAGCGTCAACCGGACGCGGTCGTCGCTGCCGCCGGGTCCTTCTTGTCGACCGAAGCCGTCGCCGACATCGAGGCAGGGCTGCGAGCGCTGAGCGCCACCGGCGCCAGCGAGCAGGTGCACCAGCTGGTGGTGAAGTCGCTGCCGGTGGCCAGCGTGTTGACGATCGGCCTGGGCAAGCGGCGCGACGAGTGGCCCGCAGACGTGGTCCGCCGTGCGGCCGGCTCGGCGGCGCGTGCGCTGGGTGCCGCTGAGGCCGCGATCACCACGCTGGGTGAGTTGCCGGGAGCCGGCGTCCTGGAGGCGGCCGTGGAGGGGTTGATCCTGGGCAGCTACCGATTC
>DASQRI010000501.1:0-2411 GCA_035642975.1 Mycobacterium sp. | reverse complement strand
GCAATGCTGCCACAGGAAGGTGCGCTGGGTGGTGGCCCAGCGTTCCCGGGGCCCGAACAAGTCGGTCAGCCCCGCCGCTTCGTCGTCGGAGTAGCCGCGCCGTAAGGGCTCGATGCGGACCTGGCAGCGCAGAGCGATCGCGTGCACCGGCTCGTCGTCCGGCGCCGAAACGCCGATGCGCGTGGTCAACATCGGGACCGCCGCGTAGGGGTCGGAGACCACGTCGAGGACGGTGAATGTCAAGCCGGTCGCCCGGCCGGTGGGTCCGGTCATCGGGGTCGCTCTGTACTGCGGGCCGCCAGCTGGTCGAAGAAGGCGTCGATGAACTCGCGGGCCTCTTGCCCACCATCGAAGCCGCGCCACAACATCCGCAGCCCGCCGACGAACTCGTAGCAGGCATCGATCGGGACCAGATAGCAATCGGGTTGCTCATCGTCGCGCACTCGCACCAGCAGCGCCTCGACGTCGTCGGCGACCAACGCTACCCGGGGGTCGGCCGAGTTGATCGCGGTCCACGCCTCGAGGTCGAGGTCGGATTCGGTTGCCCCTGCCGGTCCCGGATAGAACGCGACGGTGCGATCGAGCGCAGAGTTGCGGAAGAAGAACGCCAAGCCGACTGGGATCTGCAGCAGTTCCCAGGTGCGGCGATCAAGCGCGAAGTCGGGAAATGACAGATATCGGTCCGGGACCGCCCGGTAGCGCAGCTGCGCGTGGCCGTCGGTGAACAGCAGATAACAGCCGCGACATACGCACATGAGTTGCCGCCCGGCCACATTCACCACGTGCTGGTGCTCGTCGGCGATGCTCTCCGAGCACATTTCGCACCGCTCCCCGGCCGGCTGCTGTGGCGGTCGGTTGCTGGTGATGCGGGTCAGGACGTCGTAAGGAGTGGTCATGCCGACGCGCCCATCGGCTCGGCCGGTACCGCGATGGACAGCACGCCGTCGCGCAGTAGCAGCGGGACGGGGTCGAGGTGGCACTCGGCGCCGTCGTCGAGGCTCGCGCCAGCGTGGACCACGTCGAAATGCGCGTGACAGCGCGGACATCGCAGTACAGGATCGCCACCTGCGGCTCGTCGGTGCAGCGCCGCACCGGCCAGGGATCCATCGCAGGCCGGGCAGTGGTCACGGTAGGCGTAGAGCTGGTCGCCCACCCGGCAAGCCAGCACCACCGCGTCGGCGACCGAGAAGCCGCCGACCTCACCGGGGGCCAGATTGGCCAGATCGGGCACCGGGTGCCAGGCCGCCTGAGCGCTGCCGTTGGCGTGGGCCCTGGAATGGACCTGGGCCAGCAGCGATTCCGCCGGGATCACCGCCGTCGACGCTGCTGGCGCGGCTTCAGGGGTCACCACCTCGATCGACGAAACCTCCGGTGCGGCAGCCCGAATCGCGTCCTCGACTGCAAGCTCCAACGTCACCGACGACGACGGGCAGCTCTTACAGCTACCGGCGAACTCGAGCCACACGGTATCGCCGGCGATGTCGCGCAGATGCACGTCACCGCCGTGCGAGCCCAGGTAGGGCCGGACCCGGTCGAGCGCGTCGGAAACCCGGCGATGCAGGTCGTGCGGGTGCAGGCCGTGCACGAGCAGCAGGCTGGCCACCAAGTCGTCAGCGACCAGGCGGTCGACTATGCCGCGATCCGCCCGATCGCCGACTGTCGCGATGATCCGCGACAGGCCCGCGCCGTAGAGCTCGACGACCTCGCGAACCAACTGCTCGGCGCGCTCGCGCGCGACCGCACCGCCGGACGACGTTGCGTCCAGCAGCGTTTGGATCCGATCGCCCGCCGAGCGCCACTGCGCGTCCCCCTGCAACTCCTCGGGGCGATCAGCCATGCATTACTCCTCGGTCGCTGATTGTGTCGGTGAGTGCAGCCGTTCCAGTGTCTTGCCCTTGCCCAGGTACATGTGGACACCGCAGGGCAGGCAGGGATCGAAGCTGCGCACCGTGCGCATGATGTCGATGCCCTTGAAGTGCTCGCGATCGTTCTCCTCGAAGATCGGCTGACCCTGCACCGCGTCCTCGTAGGGGCCCGGCGTGCCAAAGCTGTCGCGCGGGTTGGCATTCCACGGGGTGGGCGGATACGGATGGTAGTTAGCGATCTTGCCGTCCCGGATCACCATGTGGTGGCTCAGCACGCCGCGCACCGCCTCGGTGAAGCCGCAGCCGATGCCTTCCTTGGGCACCTCGAACTTCTCCCAGGTCTTGGTGCGGCCGGCCCGGATCTCACCCAGCGCCTGCTCGCAGAAGTGCAGCGCACATGCCGCCGCGTAGGCCTGGAAGTAGGTCCGCGCCCGGTCGCGCTCGATCGTGTTGGACCCGTGTTGCGGGATCTTCCACTCGAACTCGACCGGACCCTTGAGCGCAGTCTTGGGCAGGTTGATCTGCACAGAATGACCCGTGGACTTG
>DASQRI010000500.1:0-5080 GCA_035642975.1 Mycobacterium sp. | reverse complement strand
ACGGAACAGCCGTCCCCGGACCGCGCGGACACGACGGCCACAAGTATGCGCAGTGGGACGCGGCCTACGTGCTGGGCTCGTTGTCCGAGATGGACAGGCGCGAATTCGACGCACACCTGACCCAGTGCCAAGCATGTCAGGATGCGGTAACCGAGCTTTCCGTCATGCCCGCCCTCCTGTCGCTGCTCGACCTCGACGACGTTATCGACGAAAATGACCCGATAGCAATTCGGCCGCCACGGCCCCAGCCGGATCTGGTCGGTCGGCAGTTGGAAATGTCCGCCGTTGCAGGCCTGCTGGAGCGTGCACTTGATGGCCACGGCGCGGTGGTCGGCGTGGTCGGCTCGCCTGGCATTGGCAAAAGCCGTTTTGTGCGTGAAGTTTTGGCGATGGCAGACGCCCATGATGTTGACGTGTTCACCGCCTTCTGCGAATCACACACCAGCCAGGTCCCCTTCCACGCCGTGGCGCGCCTCTTGCGCGCAGCGACCGGCGTCGAGAGTCTTGACCCATCTGCCGCCCGGGCGCGGATCCGGGCTCAGGCTCCCGATGCGGTGCCTGAAGACTTGTTGCTCCTTGACGACCTGCTGGGCATCGCCGATCCCGATGTGGAGATGCCGAAGATCGATCCGGATGCTCGTCGGCGGCGGTTGACCACGCTGGTCAATGCCGCCTCGCTGGCCCGCCAGGCCCCGGCGGTCTTTGTCATCGAGGACACCCATTGGATCGACGAGGTCAGCGAGTCGCTGTTGACCGATTTCCTCAAGGTCATGTCGCAGACGCCCTCGCTGGTGCTGGTCACCTACCGACCCGAATATCAGGGCGCGTTGACCCGAGTGCCAGGTGCCCAAACTGTTGCCCTTGCGCCGCTGAGTGATTCAGAAACCGCCGGACTGGTCTCGGAGCTGATCGGCCCGGATCCCTCGAATGGCGCGCTGGGCCAGAGGATCGCCGAGAGGGCCGCCGGTAATCCGTTCTTCGCCGAGGAGATCGTGCGCGAACTTGCCGAGCGCGGCGTGCTGCGCGGCGAGCCGGGTGCATACCTCTCGGCGGCAGAAATTGGCGAAGTGAGCGTGCCGGTCACATTGCAGGCAACCATCGCCGCTCGCATCGACCGACTCGACGCAATGGCAAAGCGCACGCTGAGCGCAGCGGCAGTGCTCGGCGCGCGATTTGACCTCAACCTGCTGGCCGCGCTGGGAGTTGAAACGGTCGTTGATGATCTGCTGGCCGCTCGGCTCATCGATCAGGTCCGCTTCACCCGGCAACCGGAGTACGTGTTTCACCATCCGTCGATCCGCACGGTGGCCTACGAACTCCAGCCCGAATCGGATCGCGCCGAGCTCCATCGGCGCGTGGCGGCCGCCATCGAATCACGTAACCCGGTGGCGGGCGATGAAAATGCCGTCTTGATCGCCGAGCATCTGGAGGCGGCCGGCGATGGGCACGCCGCTTATGGCTGGCAAATGCGGGCCGCGGCTTGGGCGACCAACCGCGACATCGCCGCGGCATGGCGGAGTTGGGAGCGTGCCCGGACGATCGCCGACTCGCTACCCGCCGATGACCCCGACCGAGCATCCATGCGCATTGCTCCTCGCACCATGTTGTGCGGGATCGCCTGGCGAGTCCATGAACATGCGACAGGCGCCCGCTTTGAGGAATTGCGGGAGTTGTGCGCCGCGGCCGGGGACAAGGCGTCACTGGCCATCGCAATGTCGGGGCTAGTGATGGATCACTTGCACCAAGCCCGGCTGCGCGATGCGTCGCAGCTGGCATCTGAAGCGATGGCCCTCATTGAGTCGCTCGGCGATCCGAACTTGACGGTGGGCCTGTCCCTCGCTTCGATCTACGCCAGAACTGAGTACGCCGAGTGGCCTGACGCGCTGCGCTGGTCACAGATGGTTATTGACCTGGCCGACGGTGATCCCTCAAAAGGCAACTTCATCATCGGGTCTCCGTTAGCGCTTGCCCACGCCACGCGGGCTACCGCCCGTTTCTGCCTGGGGCGTCCCGGATGGCGCGACGACCTGCGGCACGGCCTCGCCATGGCCCGCAGCACCGACCCGATGTCCTACGCCACCGTGGTCACCTACTCGTACTCCGCGGCAATACCGCCGGGCATGCTGCGGGCCGACGATCGCGCAATGGGCGAAATCCAGGATGCCCTGCGAATCGCCGAACAATCTGGTGATGACGTCGCGTTGGCCATCTCCCGGATGACGCTGGGCCTAGCGTTGGTGCACCGCCGGACGAACGCGGAACGTGACCGGGGACAGCAAATCCTGGCGGAGGTCAGTGGAGTGTTCGCGCGGCGGGGGTTCTTCCTGGCCGATTTACCTATCGTCGAAGTCTGCTTGGCTCGTGAGAAGGCTCGGGGCGGAGATCGCGATGGCGCTATACCGCTCATGCGCGCGGCCGCTGACGGGCAATTCCGCGAGGGAAGGCTGATGGGGTGGAGCATTCCGTCGACAGGTGTTCTGGTCGAGACGTTGCTCGACCGAGGCGCCGAGAGCGACGTGGTCGAAGCCGAGGCCGCGATCGAGCGGTTAGCCGAGGCCACGGTCGAGCGGTTAGCGGCGGCGGCCGACGACATTTTCGCGGTTCGCGAGATCTGGCTGTTGCGGCTGCGGGCTCTCTTGGCGCAGGCCCGCGGCGAAGCCGCTTCCTACGCTCACTTCCGGGATCGTTACCGCGACATGGCGAAAACGCTTGGCTTCGAGGGGCATATCGACTGGGCCGAGGCAATGCCGTGACTGCCGTGGTTCCGCACTCTCGATGGTCCCCGAAGGTAGGCTTTGAACCCCGGACCCGCTGATTAACCGCGCGGGATTTCCGTTGCCACCGGCGGCGTCAAGGGGTGCGCCGAGGTCGGCATTGAGGGGCTGGTTCCTCACGGTCTGCGGTACACCACGGCCTCCCTCGCGATAAGTGCGGGCGCTAATGTCAAGGTCGTGCAACGCATGCTTGGTCACACGACAGCAGCCATGACCCTGGATCTCTATGGGCATCTGCTGGACGATGACTTGTTTGGGGTCGCCGAAGCGTTGGGCAAGGCCATCGATAGTGCTGCGGTATCACTGCGGTATCCAGAACCCGATCCTGACGAGCCGGAGCGCATATCAGCAGCTAGTTAGCACCAGGGGCGGTAGCTCAGTTGGTTAGAGCCGCGGACTCATAATCCGTTGGTCGCGGGTTCGAGCCCCGCCCGCCCCACTCGAAAACTGTACGAGCTCGGCTGATGTTTGACATTTTGTCTTCGGCTGATGCCTGACGGTGTTTCGGCTGATGGTTGATAGTTACTTCGGTTGATCCTTGACACTCTTCGATGAGGGAGTTGAGCGTGGCCGAGCAGAGGTATCAGGCCGTGATGGCGGTCATCGCCGACGGGTTGTCGGTGTCGCAGGTCGCCGAAAAGATAGGGCGGAGCCCACGTGCGCAGAGTGTTTAGAGCCTGCTCAGCTTGCTAATCGTTTGAATTTCATTGTCCCGGTAGGGCTTTCCATCGGGCTGGACCAGGTCTTGAAACCAGAGCTTTGGAACCGTCGTGTACGGATGATCCCATGAGTCCCAGGGCAGGTAGGTCTGGGACTTCCCGGCCACCAAACCCCAATTGATTGCACCTACGTTGTAGCGCTTCGCAATTGGCAAGACTCCGTCAACGGTGCTGCCGAGCGTCCGGGCCAGGTACTCGGTGCAGAGAATCGGCCGCCCCAGTGGGGAGAGTTCGGCGATCCGAGCCTCGAATGCCGCTGGTTCGTCATACGAGTGGAATGTGATCACGTCGGAGTTGTCCAGTTGAATGTTAGCGATTGTGCTGCGACGCTGAGGATCTCCCCACTCGCCGTCCCACACACCACTCGTCAATGGCTGACATGGATCAACCGAACGTGCCCACCCGAACGCCAGGGAGAGCAGGTCGGCGACCCGCTCCTGCTTGTCTTTCCGCTCGACCTTGCTGTACACACGCGCTGGGTTGTCGGGCTCATTCCACAGGTCCCAACCCAAAATGCGATCATCAGTGCGGAATTGGTTCAACACTCCCGTGACGTAGTTGAGCAGAGTGCGGCGGTAGTCGAGGTCATCGAGGTGTTCAGCGCCTGGGCTTTGCACCCAACCGGAGTTGTGGACCCCAGGCCTCGGTGCGCGCTGCCGACCCGGTTTGGGGAACGGATCCCAACAGGAGTCAAAGAAGACAAAGAGCGGTTTGATGCGGTGGCGCGCCGAGATGGTGACAAAATGTGCGAGACGCATTTGAAAGCCCCGGGAATCCTGCGCCCAGAGCTGATCGTGCAGAAAAACCCGCACCGTGTTGAGCCCGTGCAGCCGGGCCCAGCCGAGCTCGGTATCGATGCGCCGCGGGTCGAAGGTGTCGGCCTGAAACATCTCAAGCTGGTTGATGGCGTTTGAGGCGATGTAGTTGGCGCCGACGGGCCAGGCTTGCGCTTGATACCAGCGGTTGGCTCGGTCGGGCGACCACCGGCTTTGCTCTGCGGCGCCACGGGGCACCTGCGTCAGCGTAGGGCCTGCCGCCAGCAGCAGGGGAAGCTTCAGCACCGTTCGACGCCTCACGAAGTGACCATAATTCCCCGAGTGACGTAGTCGGTCGTGTTGATCGATTCGGACGGTTTGAGGTGCCAATTGACCGGGTCTAGCTAACACGGCGGGCAGGATCTCGTCGCGGCGTGAACGCGGCGTCCGCGGGCGAATCCAGCCCATACTGAGGACGAACCGCGACCGTACCGGCAACGGCCAAACCCGACTCCGCACAGGCGATTTGAGGCGTTGCAGCTAACCATTTCGCCTGGTCGCTGAGGGCGTCCGGTAGGGACTCATAATCCGTTGGTCGCGGGTTCGAGCCCCGCCCGCCCCACTCGAAAGCTGTGTGACCTCGGCTGATGCTTGACAGTTACTTCGGCTGCAAACCGCGCCAATGGTCGGTCGCGCCGGTCGGGATCGAAGGCATCTCGATCGCGATGCCGTCGAGCGACGTGCCTTTCAGGACCTCGGCGTCCGCACACGTGGTGGACTTCATCGTGGCGGCGACAGGACTACTTCGGCGAGAGTTTTCGCCAACTGAGTA
>DASQRI010000499.1:0-2108 GCA_035642975.1 Mycobacterium sp. | reverse complement strand
GCCGAGCAGGCCGACGCCGATGCGCCGCGGTATCGCTACACCGCGGACCTGGCCGGCCGCATCGAACGAACCTGGCAGGACAACTGGACCCGGCTGGGGACGTTCAACGTGCCCAACCCGGTCGGGTCGCTGGCGCCCACGGACGGTTCAGCCGTGCCCGACGACAAGATGTTCGTTCAGGACATGTTCCCGTATCCGTCGGGTGAGGGGCTGCACGTCGGCCATCCGCTGGGCTACATCGCTACCGATGTCTATGCCCGCTACTTCCGGATGATCGGCCGCAATGTGCTGCACGCGTTGGGTTTCGACGCCTTCGGCCTGCCCGCCGAGCAATACGCGGTGCAGACCGGCACGCACCCGCGGACCCGCACCGAGGCCAACATCGTCAATTTCCGGCGTCAGTTGGGCCGGCTGGGTTTCGGCCATGACAACCGGCGGAGCTTTTCCACTACCGATGTCGAGTTCTACAAGTGGACCCAGTGGATATTCCTGCAGATTTATAACGCATGGTTCGACGCCGCCGCGGACAAGGCTCGTCCAATCGCAGACCTCGTCGCCGAATTTGATTCGGGGGCACGGCAATTAGATGATGGACGAGATTGGACGACGCTGTCGGCAGGCGAGCGCGCCGACGTGATCGACGGTCACCGCCTGGTGTACCGGGCCGACTCGATGGTCAACTGGTGCCCGGGCCTGGGCACCGTGCTGGCCAACGAAGAGGTCACCGCCGACGGCCGCAGCGACCGCGGAAACTTCCCGGTGTTTCGGAAGCGGTTGCGGCAGTGGATGATGCGGATCACCGCCTACTCCGACCGGCTGCTCGACGATCTCGACGTGCTGGACTGGCCGGAGAAGGTCAAAACCATGCAGCGCAACTGGATCGGTCGCTCCACCGGTGCGGCCGTGCTGTTTTCGGCCCGCACCACCGACGGCGACACCGTGGACCTGGAGGTGTTCACCACCCGGCCGGACACTCTTTTCGGTGCGACCTATCTGGTGCTGGCGCCCGAACACGACCTGGTCGACCGTCTGGTGGCACCGGAATGGCCGGCCGGGGTCGACCCGCGGTGGACCTTCGATGCGGCCACACCGGCTAAGGCCGTCGCCGCCTATCGGCAGACCATCGCCGCGAAATCCGACCTGGAACGCCAGGAGAACAAGGCCAAGACCGGTGTCTTCCTCGGCAGTGATGCGATCAACCCGGCCAACGGCGAGCGGGTGCCGGTCTTCATCGCCGACTATGTGCTGGCCGGATACGGCACCGGGGCGATCATGGCGGTGCCGGGCCACGACCAGCGCGACTGGGAGTTCGCCCACGAGTTCGGGTTGCCGATCGTCGAAGTCATTGCCGGTGGCGATGTTTCGGAGGCCGCCTATGCCGGCGACGGCGCGATGGTGAACTCTGGCTATCTGAACGGGATGGACGTCACCGCCGCCAAGAAAGCCATCACCGCGCGGTTGGAGTCCGACGGCCGAGGCCGGGCGCGCATCGAATACAAGCTGCGGGACTGGCTTTTCGCGCGGCAACGCTACTGGGGCGAGCCGTTCCCGATCGTCTACGACGGCGACGGGCGTCCGCACCCGCTGGACGATGCCGCGTTGCCGGTCGAGTTGCCCGACGTCCCGGACTACTCGCCGGTGCTGTTCGATCCCGACGATGCCGAGAGCGTTCCCGAGCCGCCGCTGGCCAAGGCGACCGACTGGGTGCACGTCGATCTGGACCTCGGCGACGGGCTGCAGTCCTACACCCGCGACACCAATGTGATGCCGCAGTGGGCGGGCAGCTCCTGGTACGAGCTGCGCTACACCGATCCACACAACTCAGAACGGTTCTGCGCCAAGGAGAATGAGGCCTACTGGATGGGACCCAGGCCGAATGAGCACGGCCCCGACGACCCGGGGGGTGTCGACCTGTATGTCGGAGGTGCCGAGCACGCAGTGTTGCACCTGCTGTATGCGCGGTTCTGGCACAAGGTGCTTTACGACCTGGGTCACGTCAGTTCCCGCGAGCCCTACCGACGGCTGATCAACCAAGGCTACATTCAGGCATTCGCCTACACCGACGTCCGCGGGGCCTACGTGCCGGCCGCGGACGTCGTTGAGCGCGA
>DASQRI010000498.1:0-5506 GCA_035642975.1 Mycobacterium sp. | reverse complement strand
CGCCAGGTGTGGTTTGACGAATTCCCTTAGGCCCTCGACATTTTCACCGATAGCGAGCGTCGGGCCTGCGTACACCTCCAGCTCACCCAGGGCCGGGTCGCGGTTGGCCCGTCCGGCGGCCAGCGCCTTGCCCCATACGTCCTGCGCCTTCTCCGGCAGGTAGAAGATCGGCTGCCAACCCTCGGCGATCTCGGCGGCCAGCTCGACGTTCTTGGGTCCCAGTGCGGCTACCAGTATCGGCATACGTTCCCGGACAGGCTTATTGATGAGCTTCAGCGGCTTACCCAGGCCGGTGCCTTTTTCCGCGGGCAACGGGATCGTGTAGTGGTCGCCCTGATATTGCAGCCTCTCGCGTCGCCACACCTGACGGCAGATCTCGATGACCTCGCGGGTGCGGGCAATCGGTGCGTCGTAGGGGACACCGTGGAAACCCTCGATCACCTGGGGGCCGGAGGCGCCCAGGCCGAGGATGAACCGGCCGTCAGACACGTAGTCCAGACCGGCGGCGGTCATCGCGGTCAGGGTGGGCGTCCGGGTGTAGAGCTGAAGGATGCCCGATGCCAGCTCGACTCGCTGAGTGCTGGCCGCAAGATATCCCAGCGCGCTCACCGCGTCGAACGAATACGCCTCGGGGACAAAGACAATGTCGAGTCCCGCGCGTTCCAGGTCAGCCACTTCGGCGGCGACCTCCTTGAAGCCGCCCGCGTAGTTGATCCCTAATCCGATTCGCATGCCTGGGTGCTCCCTCATACCTCTCAGGTCCTGGCGAACTGGTCGGGCAGTTCGAGGGCCTCCTGCTGGATTCTTCCGAATTGTGCGCCCATCGCTTCGGCCAACGCCGTCGCACCGGAGAGCGGTCGCACCATCACCTTAAAGTCGGCGATCAGACCGTCATCGTTGACCTGCAGGAAGTCGCATCCGTTGACCGTCACGCCGGGGGCTCCCGCTATCCCGGCCTCGAACTCAAACGCATGGTCACGGCCGTTGCTGTCGTGGATCTCGCGGACGTAGCGAAAGTCTTCGAAGACCCGCAGCACACCGCGCAGGATCGCCGCGGTGATGGCTTTCCCGACGTAGGGCTTGAAGGCGACCGGGCTGGTGAACACGACGTCGTCGGCCAGCATCGCCGCGATCGCCTGCTCGTCGCGTTCCTCGACGGCCTTGCGGAAAGGGTGGGTGGCGGACACGGGGCACCTCGCATAATCACTTTGTTGAGTAGGTCTGGTTGACGTTAGAGGGCCGGGCGGCATATGTCTATATGCGATTAATAACTTAATTGATTATTCGTGTCGTAGGATAGGGCGATGTCGCTGCGTGACGCCGTGCTGGCCGCTCTTCTCGAGGGCGAGTCGTCTGGCTACGACCTGGCCAAGGGGTTCGACGCTTCGGTGGCGAACTTCTGGATGGCCACACCACAGCAGCTGTATCGCGAGCTCGAGCGGCTCGCCGAGCAGGGCCTGATCGAGGCACGCATCGTGCACCAGCAGCGCCGGCCCACCAAGCGGATGTTCTCGCTGACCGAGGCCGGCCGCGAGGCGATCCGACAGTTCACCGCGCGGTCCCCGAAGCCCTCGGTGGTCCGCGATGAGCTGATGATCAAAGTCCAGGCCGCCGACGCTGGCGACCCGGCCGCGGTCCGCGACTTCATCGTTGAACGTCGGCAGTGGGCCGAGGCCAAAGTCCAGCGCTACGAGCGGTTGCGCAACCGGCTCCTCGATGGTCGTAGCGAAGCGGAGTATCTGGCGACGGCGCAGCGCGTCGGCCCCTACCTGACGTTGATGCGCGGGATCTCGTTCGAGGAAGAAAACGTTCGGTGGGGCGACCGGGCGCTGGCAATCCTCGAACAGCGTCACGGCACCGGATCCGTTAGGTAGCGACCGCGGCCATTTGTAGGCTGGGCAGATGTCCAGCGGACGCAAGATCAAAGTCAAAGGCACCGTGGTCGAACTCGACGGCGACGAGATGACGCGGGTCATCTGGAAGCTGATCAAGGACATGCTGATCTTTCCGCACCTCGACATCAAGCTGGATTACTACGACCTGGGCATCGAGCACCGCGACGCCACCGACGATCAAGTCACGATCGACTCGGCGTATGCCATCAAGAAGCACGGCGTGGGCGTCAAGTGTGCGACGATCACCCCCGACGAGGCGCGGGTCAAGGAGTTCAACCTCAAGCAGATGTGGTCGTCGCCCAACGGCACAATACGAAACATCCTGGGCGGCACGATTTTCCGCGAGCCAATCCTGATCTCGAATGTGCCGCGGCTGGTTTCGGGGTGGAAGAAGCCGATTATTATCGGCCGGCACGCTTTTGGTGATCAGTACCGCGCGACCAACTTCAAGGTCGACCGGCCCGGGACCGTCACCCTGACCTTCACTCCGGACGACGACAGCGAGCCGATCGTGCACAAGATGGTGTCCATCCCCGAAGACGGCGGCGTCGTGATGGGCATGTACAACTTCAAGGATTCGATCCAGGATTTCGCCCGTGCGTCGTTCGCCTACGGCCTGCGGGAGAACTACCCGGTGTACCTGTCGACGAAGAACACCATCCTCAAGGCCTACGACGGCATGTTCAAAGACGAGTTCCAGCGGATTTACGACGAGGAGTTCAAGGACAAGTTCGAGGAGGCCGGGCTGACCTACGAACACCGGCTGATCGACGACATGGTGGCGGCATGCCTGAAGTGGGAGGGCGGCTATGTCTGGGCCTGCAAGAACTATGACGGTGACGTTCAATCCGATGCGGTCGCGCAGGGCTACGGCTCGCTGGGCCTGATGACGTCGGTGCTGATCACCGCGGACGGCAAGACGGTGGAGGCCGAAGCCGCGCACGGAACGGTCACCCGGCATTTCCGCCAGTACCAGGAGGGCAAGCCCACCTCCACCAATCCGATCGCCTCGATCTACGCCTGGACGCGTGGGCTGCAGCACCGCGGCCTATTGGATGACACCCCCGAGGTGAGCGACTTTGCCCAGAAGCTGGAAGGTGTCGTCGTCGATACGGTCGAGGGTGGCCAGATGACCAAAGACCTGGCCTTGCTGATCGGCCCGGATCAGGAATTCCAAACCAGCGAGGATTTCCTCGGCGCGATCGCGGGCAACCTCGAGAAAGCCCTCGGCTAGCTTGTTGCCTCGCCGAGTGTGAAGCCAATGCGAAAATTCGCAACAGCTTCACGCTCGGCGGCGCTTGGCATTAGGCGGTTGGCTTGTCGATCGCTCGAATCGGCGGGCTGTGCTCGTCGAGGAAACCGGTGATGACCTCGGTCACCCGGCTGGGTGCCTCGAACATCGGAATGTGTCCGAGTCCGTCGAGTTCGGTCACGCGCGTCCCAGCGGGAAGCTGGGCCTGGAAGTAGCGGTGCGACCGCGGTCCTGGGAAGACCCGGTCCGCTCCGCATAACACCAGGTGCGCGGGAACGGCGGTTTGCGCCAGCTCCAGCAGCCCGGGCAGCAGCATCGATTTGACCAGCAGCTGGAAGTAGGCGGGGCAGTGCGCCACGTCGTCGACGATGGCCTCGAGTTCACTGTCGCTGACCCCGTCCGGCGACGCGCTCACCGCCAGCGTGGCGAGCCGACGGCTGAACGGCAGCTGCAACGCGCGCGGGCCCGCCCAGCGGGCCAGCGCCCAGAACGGCATCCCCGACACGAACTTGGCGATCACCTCGAACTTGGTTGGGGCCCAACGGGTCCACCCGCCGGCGGGCGCGATGCCGGTGACTGTGCGCGCGCGGCCGCGGCGTTCCAGCTCGAAGGCGACCCATCCGCCCAGCGAGTTGCCGACGACGTGGCAGGTATCCCAGCCCAGCTGGTCGAGTTGCCGCTCGACGTGGTCGGCCAGCACCGCCGAGCTCAGGAACCAGGTGCCGGCCGGTGGGCCGCCGTTGTGGCCGGCCATGGTCGGGGCGAACACCTCGTAGCGGCCGGTATCGGCCAGCTGTGGCGCCACCTTCTGCCACACCAGCTGCGATATCAGGAAGGGGTGCAGTAACAGCACCGGTTCGCCTGAGCCGAGATGGATCGGCGCGCGAGCAGTCATAGGCCGACATTAAAGGTGGTACCGCCGGTACCGCAAGGAGCGCCGCCCTCAGCGTGAAAAGATCGAGTCATCATTAGTCGCGTCCGCGATGATGCAGTGGGGGCACCCCCAGCCGCGCAGCGGCGAGGGGGACGAAGCGATGAGGAGGAGCGGCGCTATGACTACGGGATCCCGCCGGGTCTTCTCCGGCGTGCAGCCCACCTCCGACTCGCTTCACCTCGGAAATGCGCTGGGTGCCGTCACGCAGTGGGCTCAGCTCCAAGACGACCACGATGCGTTCTTCTGCGTCGTCGACCTGCACGCGATCACGATCCCGCAGGACCCAGAAGTGTTGCGCCACCGCACCCTGGTCACCGCCGCGCAGTATTTGGCGCTGGGTATCGACCCCACTCGCAGCACCATCTTCGTGCAGAGCCACGTACCGGCGCACACTCAGCTGGCGTGGGTGCTGGGCTGTTTCACCGGTTTCGGCCAGGCCTCCCGAATGACGCAGTTCAAGGACAAATCCACGCGTCAGGGCGGCGATGCGACCACGGTCGGCCTGTTCACCTACCCGGTGCTGCAGGCGGCCGACGTGTTGGCCTACGACGCCGAGTTGGTGCCGGTCGGTGAAGACCAGCGCCAGCACCTGGAACTGGCCCGCGATATCGCGCAACGGTTCAACAGCAGGTTCCCGGACACCTTCGTGGTTCCCGATCTGCTGATCCCCAAGGCCACCGCCAAGATCTTCGACCTGCAGGACCCGTCGTCGAAGATGAGCAAGTCGGCGGCCACCGACGCGGGCCTGATCAATCTTCTCGATGCTCCAGCTCTGTCCGCCAAGAAGATTCGCTCTGCTGTGACCGACAGCGAACGGGAGATCCGGTATGACCCGGACGCCAAACCTGGGGTGTCGAACCTGTTGACCATTCAGTCCGCGGTTACCGGTGCCGAAATCGATGCCCTGGTCGCCGATTATGCCGGGCGCGGTTACGGCGATCTGAAAAAGGACACCGCTGAGGCGGTGGTGGAGTTCGTAACCCCGATCAAGTCCCGGGTCGACGAATTTCTCGCAGATCCAGCCGAACTGGAGGGCGTGCTGGCTGTCGGGGCGGCGCGGGCCGATGACGTGGCCGCAAAAACCGTCGACCGGGTCTATGACCGACTCGGGTTCCTGCCCAGACGTCCCTAGCCGGTCCAGATCATCATGAGCGAACCGGGCAAGCCAGGGATCTTGGATCGGTTGCGGGCGCGGTTCGGATGGTTCGACCACGCGATGCGCGCGAACGACTGGTTCGACGAATCCAAGGGCAACTTCTTCGCCGCCGGACTGACGTATTACACGATCTTCGCGTTGTTCCCTTTGCTGATGGTGGGTTTCAGCGTCGTCGGATTCATGCTGTCGCGTCGACCCGATGTGCTGATCGGGATCGACAACAAGGTCAGGTCCGCGGTGCCCGGCGCCTTCGGGCAACAACTGCTGGA
>DASQRI010000497.1:0-5594 GCA_035642975.1 Mycobacterium sp. | reverse complement strand
GACACCCACGATGAGTCGCTGCCGTGTCATGAGTTGTCCTTGGGGGGCTCGACAACGTTGCCGTCGTCGAAGTAGGACGAACGGGTGCGCAGTTCCGCGTATTCCTTGCCAGTGTCGAGGTATTCGCCGTGGACCGCGCGTTGGGCGGCGCGCGCCCAGTCCTCGGGCCAATAGCCCAGTTCGTAGCCGAACCACGGTGCGCGCGGAGTCAGGGCGGGCAGTTTGAGCTCGTCTTCCCAGACCTGTTTGGCGTGTTCCATCAGATCCTTGGACGGCAGCGACACCGGGGGGTAGGCCCAGTTGCGGGTGGCATCGATGAGGATCTGGGAGCCGCCCAGCCCGTCGGGGTAGGTGCGCTCGGCGAAGCTGTCCTGCACCGGAGCCCCGGAGGGATCCAGGTCGGTGTTGCGGCCGCGGTGGATCTGGATGTCCTTGTGGGGTTGCACCCGCCAGGCCAGGGCCCACACGATGCTGTCCAGGTCCTCGGGGTCGATGTCGTCGTCGACGGCGACGACCCATTTCCAGGCCGGTGCGTTGCGGGAGGCGGCCACCGCGCGCAACGCGTTCCACGCTTCCCCGGGTACCGGGTTGTGCAGTTGGATCACGATGACTTGGGCCGATCCGGCGATCTCAGGAAAGCTGACCTTACGGAAGTTCGGTGACTTGGCGGCCAGTTCGTGGGCCATGAAGCCCTGGAAGCCGAATTTGCGCAGCAGGGAGCTTTCGCTGGGCGGCATCTCGCTGATGAACGCCTGCAGAACCGGTGCGCTGCGGTACGTGATGGCGCTGACCTCGAACACCATCTGGTAGTCCTGCGCGCCGACGTACCCGCCGAATTCACCAAACGGGCCTTCCATTTCGAGGATGTCGGTGCGCAGATGGCCCTCGATCGCGATTTCGGCGGTGGCCGGGATCAACAAGTCGACGGTTTCAGCGGGCACCAGTTCCAGCGGCGCGCCGTTGAGCGCACCGGCGACGTCGTATTCGGATTGGTCCATCTTGTTCACGCTGCACAACGAGAGCGCCGGGGGCGGGGACAGCACCAGCACCGCCTCCAGGGGTTGACCCAGTGCGCGGGCCTTTTCCCAGTGCCCGCGTCCGTCCTGGCCGGACAGCATCAAACAGCCCAGCCGGTCGGCGGCCTTGACCATGACCCGGTACGTGCCGGCGTTGTAGACGCCCGTCTCGGGGTCTTTAGTGATCCAGATCGGTGCGCTGAAATAGGCCGACGCGTCGCTGCCCGGGTTGGTCACCGTCACCGGAAACTTATCCACCCCGCCGCTGGCGGCAATGTCCTGCCCGAGGATTTTGTTCTCTTTGACCGGCGCGCTGTCGGCATCGACGACCACCGGGGGGATCGGATGCTGCTGGGCCTGAACCCATTTGGCGGCGATGTCCGCCGGGGAGTCAACCCCCATGGCGGCGGCATATACGTCGCTGGAAGCGCCCAAGATGGCCACCGCGACCGACCCGTCGAAGCTGCGTCCGCGTGAATCGGTCAGGTTCTCAAACAACCAGCCGGTGCGTTGGCTGGCGTCCAGACCACGGAACTGCCAACGCACCAGGGGCATCACCTCGGTGTCCTTGTTGGTTTGTCGAGGCACCCGGCGCAGTAGCCCGCGCCGGTCGAGTTCGTCGAGATATTTCCGAATGTCGCGGTACACCGCGCGATTTGTGGCTTGTGAAATGGTCATAGCGGGTTCCTTTCGGGCTGGTGGATAGCAGACCCTCCATGTACGTGTTACATCAGTGATACAACATCAATGCTATGTCATTGATACGCTTGGGTGGGTCGAGCTGTCAACGGAGCGGAAAAAATGACGGGCAACGAATCAGCAGAAGACCAGCGGGTCGATGTCGATCGGCTGGACATGATCAGGTTCCTGGTGATGGCTGCGGAACGAGAGGGCAAGCGGATGAGGGCCGCCAGCCTGCGGCAGGTGGGATTGACCCCGGCGCAGGCGGAAGTTCTCGAAGTCGTCAGGCGGCGCGGACCACTGACCCTCGCCGACCTGGGCCGACTGGTGGTCAGCGAGACAGGAAGCCCGAGTCGGCTGGTGGACACCCTGTTTCGGCGCGGCTTTCTCAAGAGAGAACCCACCCCGGGAGACAAACGGGCGGTGATGTTAAGTCTGACGCCGGCGGGTCAGGCCACCGTCGAGAAAGCAGTTGAGGTGGGCGGTGTCCGTGACTACATCGCCCACCACCTGACATCCGATGAAGTCGATGATCTCGTCCGGCTGCTCTCGAGGCTGGTCGCCGATACCCCTGGCGGTAATGCTGTGGCCAACCGTTTTCCTGCCGTGCGCGCAGCGCACGGATGAGCAGCATCCACCTGTGCCCGCAACTTGGCCGCGATCTGCGCGCAGGTCTTAGCAGATATCGCGGGGATTCTCTTGCCCCACAACGCGAATCCGCGTCTACGTCTGGTGAGGTACCCCTGCCACTGGACCAAGGATAGAGAAGCCGACGTCGCCGCTTACATACGGATCGGTAAGATGGCTTGGGCAGTAGACTTGCGCTGATACGGCGATGAATCTGACCGCGGTTCTGTGAACCCGAGCGGACTCTAGGCGGTAAGACGGATTTTCCCCGAATATACCGTTCATCTCTTCGTTTACCACGGTATCGACCGAGGCGCCGCCATTGAGTTCGCCACAAATTTGATGGGCTCGGGCGACGAGAGCCGGCAAGTTATCGATGAGGGGAACCTGATCTTGTTCGAGCAGCGCCACAAACTGATCCTGCTGGCTTGGATCGGCGCTTGCCGCGCCAGCGCAAATAATTGCGGCGGTCAGCACCACCGAGGCGCTAACCAGAGCGTCTGCAAGGCTGGTGATGCCGGTGCGCACGGCAGGATTTCCATTTCTTCGGTGTCATCTGCTCGGTATCTAATTTAACCCGAGTGACGACAGGACGTCCATAGGCACGGAACCAATGTCGGCAAAGAGCACGCGTTCGTCATGTCGAACTCCTTCTCAGTTCGTCCATGCCCCGGGGCTGTTCGCGCAGCCGCCGGGGCCCATTCAATTTTTACTGCCGGCAGTTAAAAGCCCGCTCTACCAGTCTTTTTCGGGTTGACCCGAAAAACCATTCGGCGGATATGCCCCGTAGATGCCGCGGTCGTCGCCAGCCATGAACCATGCGTGCTGCTCGTCGGCGCGCGCAGTCATGGCGGCATGCTCGCGGTGCTGTCGGTCGAACGCGGCATCCTGGCGAGTCAGGACGCCCCACAGCAGAAACCCGGCGGCCGCGAACGCCAGCACCAGCAGGAACAGCCACCAGAACTTCACGACAATCCCAAGCATCAGCAGAACGCGGAATATGCCCATCGCAGTTCGGCTTTCAGTTCACGGCTCGGGTACGTAGAACTGGCAGGGCTGCATGCTGGCGCCGCCCGAGCACAGTTGCGGGTCTCGGGTCAGTCCGTGGCTCCAAGTGTTCTGCAATGGGCCGTTGTATTGTGGCTGCCCGGTGCAGTCCGAGTCGCCTTGGAACCCGCAGCGCGGCTCGGCGACAACCGGTGCCGCAGTGACGATCGCTCCGGCGCCCAGTGCCTCCGCCGCAACGACAGCGAATGATTGTCCCACAGCGGACCCGACGACGTGACGCCTTGTGCCTGCCGGACGATGCCGGGTGGGATCTGGAATCGGTTGTCCCGCAGCACGGAACGGACGAGGTGATAGGAGAGCACTTCGGGTCCGAGCGGCCCGATCGCGACGGGTGCCTGCTGTTGTGCTGCCTGGAAGCGGGGGTACACCTCGGCGGGAGTGTCGTCGGGGCTGTAGCTCAGCGTCGGCAGGTCGGCGTCGAAAACGTTGCACGGAGCGGTACCGACGGTCATGACGACCTCCTTTGGCGGCCCCGCCAGCATAAATCCGGTCTTCGCGCCCACCGGAAAACCTAGGTAAACTACAGACATGTAATTCGGCGTTGACGCGGGCGCAGGCCCCCGCCGGCAGAAAGAACGGCTCATGGACCCACTCAAAATATGCAGTGTTGAATTCGACGATCGAGATCCGTACCGAGCGACGTTCAACGTCCACCTGTCCCGCGATATGACAGATTTCGAGCGTCAGACCCTGCCTCCGCTGCTGTCCGGCGGCTTCTCCCCGTCGGAGGCGCGAGGCTCAGCGGTAGTGGCCATCAGGAACGCGACCATCACGATGATCGAAGACCACCGCGACCTGCTCAAGCAGATCGTGGCCGAAGCCGAATCGCTGGCCAAGACAATGGAACACGAGCTGCACGCGGTGGCCGCTCAAGTTGAGGCCAGGGTCGAGGACGTTCGGGAGCGCGCGGCGGCCATCGACTGGGGCTGAAAACAACGTGGGGCGGGGCAGACTTAAGCGCATGGCCGCAGCACTGTCTAGGGCGATAGCACTGGTCGCGCTCGCCGTCGCGGGCGCGACGGCATCCGCCAATGCCGACGTTCCGCCGCTGAGTGCAGCGGCCCGCGCGGCAGGATTCGTCGACGTCCGCTCCGTTGTCCCCAACGCGCTGATCGACCTGCGCTACGCGACGTCCAACAACTTCACTCACGTGCAGCTGTATCCGGCCGACGCCCGCTGCCTGGTTCACGAATCGATGGCACCCGGCCTGGCGGCCGCGGCAAAGGCACTGGCCGGCCAGGGCAACGTGCTCGTCTTCTGGGACTGCTATCGACCACATGATGTGCAGGTCAAGATGTTTCAGGTGGTGCCGAACCCGGCCTGGGTGGCAAAGCCCGGTTCCTATGCGAAGAGCCACGAGGCGGGGCGCTCGGTCGACGTGACGCTGGCAGACCCGGCCGAACATTGCCCGCAATGCCTTGTCGATATGGGCACCGACTTCGACGACTTCTCGCCGCGGGCAACGGCATTCGCCACCGACGGCGTCAGTGCCACCGAACAGGCCAACCGGGCCCGGCTACGCGACGCGATGAGTGCCGGCGGACTGTCGGCGTACTCCGGTGAGTGGTGGCACTTCGACGGGCCCGGCGCCGGCGCGCAACGGCCCATTCTCGACGTCCCGGTCGACTGAGGCATTCTCAATATCTGAGATGTAAGGTTCGTATTATGAAACCGCCCCGGTAACCTGGTGCCGACGACGAGTTGATCGCACGGGAGGCACGCAATGACCGGTAAGCATCAGGCCGTCTACACCCACGGGCATCACGAATCGGTGTTGCGCGCGCATCGGGTACGCACCGCGGAAAACTCCGCCGGTTATCTGCTGCCTCATCTGCGACCGGGTATGTCTGTGCTCGATGTGGGTTGTGGTCCCGGGACCATTACCGCGGACCTCGCCGCCCAGATCGACCCCGGACAGGTCACCGCTGTCGAACAGACCGACAGCGCTTTGGATTTGGCTCGCGCAGAGGCGCACGCGCGGGGCCAGTCGAACATCTCGTTCGTGACCTCTGACGTACACGCTCTGGATTTCGCCGACGACACCTTCGACGTGGTGCACGCGCATCAGGTGCTACAGCACGTCGCCGATCCGGTGCAGGCGCTGCGCGAGATGCGACGGGTGTGTAAGCCCGGCGGACTCGTCGCGGCGCGCGACGCGGACTACGCCGGGTTTGTCTGGTTTCCGCAGTTGCCGGAGCTGGA
>DASQRI010000496.1:0-8524 GCA_035642975.1 Mycobacterium sp. | reverse complement strand
CCGCCGCCGGGTCTTCTGACCCTTCTTGGGCGGGGCAGCGGCTGCCTTCTTGGCTGGGGGCATGACTTACCTGGCCTTCTTCTTGCCGGCGATGGTGCGCTTGGGGCCCTTGCGGGTGCGCGCGTTGGTCTTGGTGCGCTGACCGCGCACCGGCAGGCCGCGGCGGTGCCGTAGGCCCTGGTAGCAGCCGATCTCGATTTTGCGACGGATGTCGGCCTGCACCTCGCGGCGCAGGTCACCCTCGATCTTGAGATTGGCTTCGATGTAGTCGCGCAGGTGGGTCACCTGATCGTCGGTGAGGTCCTTGGTGCGCAGGTCCTTGTCGATACCGGTGGCGGCCAAAATCTCGTTCGACCGGGTACGGCCAACGCCGTAGATGTAGGTCAGCGCGACCTCCATGCGCTTGTCGCGCGGGAGGTCGACGCCCACAAGTCGAGCCATGGGTGGCATTCCTTCTCTTCGCGGAGGTCTGATCCCAGTCCGTTCCCGGCTGACTGCTCCGGGGTCCGGCCTCCGTTCCGGACGTAGTTGAACTGGCCCATCTCTATAGATGCCAGCCGTTCAGTGGTGCTGGGAGGTCTGCATTCAGTTGTGTAACAGCAGGCTGGCGACTAGCCCTGACGCTGCTTGTGGCGCGGATCAGAGCAGATCACCATGACCCGCCCATGCCGACGGATCACCCTGCACTTGTCGCAGATCGGCTTGACGCTCGGGTTCACCTTCACGGCTGTTTCGATCCTGTTCTGTCTTCTAGTCGGTGTTCATCGTTCGGGCGGTTTACTTGTAGCGGTACACGATGCGGCCCCGGGACAGGTCGTAGGGAGACAACTCCACCACCACCCGGTCCTCGGGCAGGATGCGGATGTAGTGCTGCCGCATCTTGCCGCTGATGTGGGCAAGCACCTTGTGGCCGTTCTCCAGCTCAATGCGGAACATCGCATTGGGCAGCGGCTCGACCACGCGGCCCTCGACCTCTATGGCGCCGTCCTTCTTGGCCATATCCTCCGTTGTCCCTGATCGTTGGCGCAGGTTTCACTCCGACTACAAAACGTGAGCCAGTAGCGAGGAATTCCTGAAATTCCGGAACAGGGGCACGCAAGAGCCGGCGCGGGTGCCGCACCGTTGCTCCACGATACCCGCTGATTCCTGCTGGCCAAAATCGCTGTGAGCGGAGACGGAACGGCCGACCTCGCCTCCCACGCTGGCCCTGACAAGCGCATACTTAACGCTGATGACAAGCCCCGCACGTCCCGATACCCAGCCCCGCAAACCCGTGATGCTGACCGTCGACGACGACCCGGGGGTGTCCCGGGCAGTTGCCAGAGATCTGCGTCGCCACTACGGCGAGGCCCACCGGATCGTACGAGCGGAGTCGGGCTCCGATGCCCTGGACACCCTGAAGCAACTCAAGCTGCGCGGCGAGACGGTCGCGATGCTCGTCGCCGACTACCGGATGCCGCAGATGAACGGCATCGAGTTCCTCGAAGAGGCCATGGACCTGTATCCGGCGGCGCGGCGCGTGCTGCTGACCGCCTACGCCGACACCCACGCCGCGATCGAAGCCATCAACGTCGTCGACCTCGACCATTACCTGCTCAAGCCGTGGGATCCACCCGAGGAGAAGCTGTATCCCGTCATCGACGCGCTGCTGGACGCCTGGCAGCTGGCGCCGGAACACCCCATCCCGCACACCAAGGTGATCGGGCATCGCTGGTCGGCGCGGTCCTGGCAGGTGCGCGACTTCCTGGCCCGCAACGGCCTCTACTACACCTGGTTCATGGCCGACGACCCCGACGGCGAACAGCTATTGCACGCCGCTGGTGAAGACGGCCTGCGGCTTCCCGTCATCGTCACCGAACATGGCGACACCCTCGTCGAGCCCAGCGACGCCGAACTGGCCGATACGTTAGGGCTGACCACCACGCCGTCACAGGATTTCTACGACCTGATCGTCGTCGGCGGCGGGCCTGCGGGCCTGGCCGCCGCCGTATACGGCGCGTCCGAGGGACTGCGCACGGTGCTCATCGAACGCACCGCGACGGGCGGGCAGGCCGGTCAGAGCTCGCGGATCGAGAACTATCTGGGCTTTCCGGACGGGGTGTCCGGCGGTCAGTTGGCGGATCGGGCACGCCGGCAGGCGGAGAAGTTCGGTGCCGAACTCATCACCGCCCGCGCCGCCACCGCGCTGGAGGTGAACGGTTCCAAGCGCACCGTGCGATTCGCCGACGGAGGCTCCATTGATTCGCACGCGATCATCCTGGCCACCGGCGTCTCCTACAACCACCTGCGGGCCACTGGCTGCGAGGAGCTGACCGGGCGCGGAATCCACTACGGAGCAGCCGTCTCCATCGCGGCGGAGTGCAAGGACGAAGAGGTCTATGTGATCGGCGGAGCCAACTCCGCCGGCCAAGCCGCGATGTATCTGTCCCGCCAAGCAAAGTCGGTGACCATCGTCGTGCGCGCCCCCTCGTTGGCGGCGTCGATGTCGTACTACCTGATCCAGCAGATCGAGCAGCGGCCCAACATCACCGTGCGCACCTGCACCGAAGTCAACTGCGCCAACGGAACCGATCACCTGGAGAAGCTGACCCTGGTCGACAACCGGACCGGTGGCACCGAGGACGTCACCTGCGGCCGGATGTTCATCTTCATCGGCGCCGCGCCACGCACCGATTGGCTGGACGGCGTCGTCGCCCGCGACGACCACGGCTTCATCCTCACCGGTCCGGATCTGCGCAACGTCTGCGGATGGACGCTGGAACGTCCACCGCACCACCTGGAAACCAGCGTGCCGGGCGTGTTCGTCGCAGGCGATGTCCGCGCCGACTCGGCCAAGCGGGTGGCGGCCGCGGTCGGTGAAGGCTCGATGGCCGTCATGTTGGTCCACCGCTACCTGGCCGAATCATGACCAGGTTCGCGTGTGACGCCGACGAGCTGCGCACCCTATTCCTGTTCGAGGCGCTCTCCGACGAGCAGCTCGCGACGTTGTGCGCCGAAGGACATATTCAGCTATTCCAGCCCGGACCCATCATCGTCGAGGGTGAGCCGGCGACCTGTTTCTACGTTTTGATCGATGGCGAGCTGCTGATGTCGAAGCTCTCCGGCGGCCAGGACATCGAAACGAACCGGACGTCACAGCGCGGGGTGTACTGCGGCGCCTGGCGGGCGTTCACCGGCGGGAACCAAAAGAGCTATGACGCGTCGGTGCACGTGACCAAGCCGTCGCGGTTCTTCGTCATGGACGCCCCAGTGTTCGCCAGGTTCATGAAGGACCAATTTCCGATGGCGGTTCACCTGCTCGACGGGATCGCCGTCGGCGGCGACCGGACTCGCCGGATTATCGACAACCGGGAGAAGCTGCTCGCGCTGGGCCGGGTGTCGGCCGGGCTGACCCATCAGCTGAACAATCCCGCCGCGGCCATCGCGCGGGCCGCCGACGAGCTGCGCGGGCGGATCTCCCGCATGCGCGGAAAGCTGGCGATGCTGGCCGACGGCACCGTCAGCGCCGAAACGCTGAACGCTTTGGTGCAGCTCCAGGAGGCGGTCGCCGAGCAGGTCGCCAAATCAGCGGCACAGCATATGACCGCGATGGAAACCTCCGACCGCGAGGACGCCGTCGGCGAATGGCTGGAAGACCACGACATCGACGGCGGCTGGGACATCGCGCCGACATTGGTCGAAGGCGGCATCGACACCGACTGGCTGGAGCGGATTGCCGCGACCGCCGAGGAATTGGACAGTTCGGCATCGGTGGAGGAGGCGGTCCGCTGGATCAGCTACACCATCGAAAGCGAACTACTCATGAATCAGATTTCCGAAGCGAGCAAGCGCATTTCGGCTCTGGTCGCTGACGCCAAGCAGTATTCCCGGATGGACCGGGCGCCGTTCGATGTGGCCGATGTGCATGAACTGCTCCGCAGCACGCTGGTGATCTTCTCCGACCGATTGACCAAAGACGGCGGCAACCCCCGTGCGATCACCGTGGTCAAGGAATTCGATCAATCGCTTCCCGAAATCCCCTGCTTCCCAGGCGATCTCAACCAGGTATGGACCAACATCATCGACAACGCGCTGGCGGCGATGCGGGACAAGGGCGGCACGCTGACCATTCGGACCAGTAGGGAAGGCGAGAAACTGGCCCGGATCGAGATCTGCGACAACGGTCCCGGCATCCCCGATAACGTGCGCGAGCACATCTTCGAACCCTTCTTCACCACCAAACCGGTCGGTGAAGGCACTGGCCTGGGGCTGGATCTGGCCTGGAACATCATCGTGAAGAAGCATCGCGGGGATTTGCGCGTGGAGTCCGTGCCGGGCGATACCCGCTTCATCGTGTTGCTGCCGCTGGAAAAACCGCCCGTCGAGGATTTGGCGGATCCCGACCTGGATGCAGAACTGGTGGAATAGCGGTCACACCCCACCGGTTGGAGACACCATGACCGATTCTGCTGCGAGCAAGCCCAATCTAGGCCGGTTCGGATCGTTCGGACGCGGCGTCACGCCTGCGCAAGCCAAAGAAATCGAGGCCCTGGGGTACGGGGCCGTCTGGGTAGGTGGTTCACCGCCCGCCGAGCTGGAGTGGGTGGAGCCCATCCTGGAGGCGACGACAACGCTTCAGGTGGCCACCGGGATCGTGAACATCTGGTCGGCGGCCGCCAAGCCCGTGGCCGAATCGTTCCATCGCATCGACAGGGCCTACCCGGGCCGTTTCCTACTGGGTATCGGCGTTGGGCATCCGGAGGCGGTCACCGAATACCGCAAGCCTTACGACGCGTTGGTGGACTACCTCGATCAGCTCGACGAGTACGGGGTCCCCGCCGATCGCCGGGTGGTAGCGGCGCTGGGGCCGCGCGTCCTGAAGCTTTCGGCAGAGCGCAGCGCCGGCGCGCACCCCTACCTCACCACTCCCGAGCACACCGCGCAGGCGCGTGAGCTGATCGGCCCCTCGGCGTTCTTGGCGCCCGAGCACAAGGTGGTGCTGACCACCGATGCGGAGAAGGCGCGCACGGTTGGCCGCAGGGCGCTCGACATTTATTTCAACCTGGCCAACTACCGCAACAGCTGGAAGCGGCTGGGGTTTTCCGAGGACGAAGTCACCCGGCCGGGCAGCGACCGCCTGGTGGATGCGGTGGTGGCTTACGGCACTCCCGAGGCGATCGCGGCGCGGTTGAAAGAGCACCTCGACGCCGGTGCCGACCATGTGCCTGTGCAGATCCTCACCAAAGATGAAAACCTAGTCTCGGCTCTGGCCGAACTGGCCGGGCCGCTTGGACTGAATCCAGCTTGACGAACCGGAGGGGAACCTAGATGACCGAGGGCGTTTCGCTGAAAACCGACCTGGGTCGGTACGGCGTGTGGCTGGGCAGTCGATCGATCACCCCGGAGCTCGCACAGCAGATCGAATCGCTGGGCTTCGGCGCCGCCTGGATCGGTGGGTCGCCCGATGCCGACCTGAAGTGGGTGGAGCCGGCGGTGGCGCAAACCTCGTCACTGCAACTGGCGACCGGGATCATCAACATCTGGGCGTCGCCGGCCGCGGAAGTCGCCGAGTCCTATCACCGCATCGAAAACGACTATCCGGGAAGGTTTTTGCTGGGCGTCGGGGTAGGTCATCGCGAGCACACCGGCGAATACCGCAAGCCCTACGACGCGCTCGTCGAGTACCTCGACGACCTCGACGGTGCATCGGTGCCGACCAGCCGACGGGTGCTCGCGGCGCTGGGCCCTAAAGTGCTGGCTCTCTCGGCGGAGCGCAGCGCGGGTGCCCACCCGTACCTGACCACACCGGAACACACCGCCCAAGCGCGCGAACTGGTGGGCAATACGGTGTTCCTGGCTCCTGAACACAAGGTGGTGCTCACCACCGACGCCGACGAGGCCCGTGCGATCGCGCGTCAAACCGTCGAGTTCTACCTTGGTTTGAGCAACTACGTGAACAACTGGCGGCGGCTGGGGTTCACCGAGGACGACGTGCGTAAACCCGGTAGCGACAAGCTGATCGACGCCGTGGTGGCCCACGGCACGCCGGAGGCCATCGCCGCGCGGCTCAACGAACATCTGGACGCCGGCGCCGATCACGTGGCGGTCCAGGTGCTGGGCGGCTGGCCCGAGGACAAGCTTGTGGCCGCACTGAGTGAGCTGGCCGGGCCGTTGGGGCTGACGTCTCGGAGCTGAACGCGCTGCTCGGCCGGGGTCTGATGGCCCGGCTCCTCCTGGCGGCGTGAGGCCCGCATCGTCGTCGGGCTAGGGTTTTGACCATGCGATTGCTGGTCACGGGTGGCGCAGGATTCATCGGTGCCAATTTCGTGCACGCCACCGTGCGCGACTACCCCGACGACGCGGTGACGGTTCTGGACGCCATGACGTATGCGGGCAGCCGCGAATCGCTTGCCCCCGTCGACAACGACATCCGGTTGGTGCAGGGCGACATCACCGACGCGGATCTGGTTTCCGAACTGGTCGCCGAGGCCGACGCGGTGGTGCACTTCGCGGCCGAGACCCATGTCGACAACGCGTTGGCCGATCCTGCTCCGTTCCTACGGGCCAACGTGATCGGCACGTTCGCGATCCTGGAGGCGGTGCGCCGACACGGGGTGCGGCTGCATCACGTCTCCACCGACGAGGTCTACGGCGATCTGGCACTCGACGAGCCGCAGCGGTTCACCGAGTCCACGCCCTACAACCCGTCGAGTCCCTACTCGTCGACCAAGGCCGCCGCCGACATGCTGGTGCGAGCCTGGGTGCGGTCCTACGGCGTGCGCGCGACGATCTCGAACTGTTCCAACAACTATGGGCCTTACCAGCATGTGGAAAAGTTCATCCCCCGGCAGATCACCAACGTGCTGACCGGCCGGCGGCCCAAGTTATACGGCAAAGGCGCCAACGTCAGGGACTGGATCCACGTCGACGACCACAACGATGCGGTCCGGCGCATCCTCGAGGGCGGTGAGCCCGGCCGGACCTACCTGATCGGCGCCGAGGGCGAGCGCGACAACCTCTCGGTGCTGCGGACCCTGCTCGAGTTGATGGGCCGCGGTCCCGACGATTTCGACCATGTCGTCGACCGCGCCGGTCACGACCTTCGCTACGCCATCGATCCGTCGCAGCTGAGCAGCGAATTAGGCTGGGCGCCAAAGCATACCGATTTCACCGAAGGTCTACGCGCCACCATCGACTGGTACCGTGAGAACGAATCCTGGTGGCGGCCTTTGAAAGATGCTGTCGAGGCCAGCTACGAGCAGCGGGGTCAGTGACGTGCAGGCCCGTGAACTCGACATCCCGGGCGCGTGGGAGATCACGCCGCAGCTGCATCCCGATTCGCGCGGACTGTTCTTCGAGTGGCTCACCGACCGGGGTTTCATCGGGTTCGCGGGCCATCGGCTGGATGTCCGACAGGCCAACTGTTCGGTGTCGGCGGCCGGTGTGCTGCGCGGCTTGCACTTCGCCCACCTGCCGCCGAGTCAAGCCAAGTACGTGACCTGCCTATCTGGCTCGGTGTTCGATGTCGTCGTCGACATCCGGGTGGGTTCGCCGACGTTCGGTCGTTGGGATGCCGTGGTGCTCGATGACCGTAGTCACAGATCGGTCTACCTCTCCGAGGGTCTCGCGCATGGTTTCCTTGCGCTGCAGGATAATTCGATGGTGATGTACCTGTGCTCGGCTGAGTACAACCCGCAACGCGAATACACCATTGCCCCCACGGACCCCGCGCTGGCGATCGACTGGCCAACCGAGCATGAACTGGTGATTTCCGATCGCGACGCCGCCGCACCCACGTTGGACGAAGTCCGCGCCGCAGGTTTGCTGCCAACTTGGGAAGCGGCCGAAGCGTTCATTCACGGCTTGTCGGACACCTAGAAGCGCGGCGCGCAGCAGCGCTCGGGAAGCGTTAACCCGCTCTGCAATGCGCCGCACTGAGCTGCATTATTGGTTTGATCCTGGCTTTCGCGGGTATTCGAACTCGACCGCGAGTCCCCGCGCGGTTCTGAGGAGGTTCATCATTCTTCACGAATTGATTCTTGCTTCGTACAGCCAGCCGGAGGCCGCAGGGTTTATTCTGCGCGGCATCAAAGGCATTTTCGTCGCCATCGGCAGCGTCATCGCGGCGTTTATTTGCGCAACCGTCGCCGCGATGAAGGGCCGCAACCCATTCGGTTGGGGCATTCTTGGACTGTTCTTCAGCATTCTGACGCTGATCGTCGTGATTGTGATCCCGTCCAAGAAGTAACCCGGTCCACCAGAACGGCGGCGGTTCGTCGTTGACGACAACCGTTGTTCGCTTGCCTTCGGCGGTTGGGCATCATCGCGGCCCGGTCGGCGCACGTAGTCGGGTATGGTCCGGAATTTCCTCATCCTGCAGTTGCACGGCCGCAACTTGAGGGGGGATTGCCGCCGGGGTTCATCCACCGCCAGAAAAGTGATGCATGGACGACAACGAGCGGCGGGCTGATGAGTGAGGCCACGGCGGTGATGACGAAACTTCGCCAAACGTCAACCACTCTCCTCGAGCAACAGCAGGAATATC
>DASQRI010000495.1:0-6579 GCA_035642975.1 Mycobacterium sp. | reverse complement strand
GCTGTCGGGCAGCGCATCTCGTGCTGAGGTGGTGTGGCTGATTTTAGATATAAATCGGCAGATTATCGGAAGCCAGTAGTCGGCCTTTCTCGTAGCGTCCCAATCAGCACCTACACGGAAGGGCATCACGTCATGGCGATGAATCTGTTACACCGACGGCGCTGCAGCTCGGCGGGTTGGGCGGAGATGGTCCAGGACCAGCTGCTGCCTTGGGCGCTCACCGATGTCCAGTTAGGCGACCGGACGCTCGAAATCGGCCCGGGATATGGGGCGACGCTTCGTGTTCTCGTCGAGAAAGCAACTGCGATCACAGCCATCGAAGTGGATAAGCCGATGGCCGACCGGCTCATCCGACTCTACGGCGATCGAGCGCACGTGATCCACGGCGACGGCACCAATACCGGGTTACCCGACAACCACTTCACCTCGGCGGTGTGCTTCACCATGCTTCACCATGTCCCGACGGCTCGCCTGCAAGATCAGCTGTTCGGGGAAGCGTTTCGAGTCCTCACGCCCGGCGGCGTGTTCGCCGGCAGCGACCGGGTGCCATCGCTGTCGTTTCGGCTCATCCACGTCGGAGACGTCTACAACCCGGTCACACCGGACGATCTGAGCCGGCGGGTGGGCCAGGCCGGGTTCACCGACATCCACATCGATCAGGCCGGCTCTCGACAGCGCTGGCGCGCGATCAAGCCCGCATAGGCACACGCCGTTCAGATTGGCGCCGAATCCAATTCGAGATGGTCCGGGCGAGCCGAGGCGCCAGGGGTGTGGCCGAAGCTGCGCCGGAACACCTCTATGAATGCGCTCGCCGACGACCAGCCGCATTGGTGCGCCACCGTGGTCACCGATGTTCGGTTGGCCAATAAGACGAGCGCGTGGTGCAGACGTAACTGCGTGCGCCACTGCGGGAATGTCATGCCAAGGTCCTCGCGGAATAGGCGAGATAGACTGCGCTCGCTTGCTCCGACTGCGCGGCCGAGTTCGGCGAGCGTGCGACTGTCCCCGGGATTGGCTTGAAGGATGTCGCACACCGCGCGAAGCACCGGAACGGTCGGGGTGGGCACGTGCAGCGTCTGCTGGGGCGAGGCCCGCAGCTGGTCGAGCAACACGGCGCGCAACCGGGTTCGTTCCGGGGTGTCTTCGTCGCTGCGCGTATAGGTGATGATCAACTCGCGCAGCAAAGGGCCGACTGCCAGAACGGTTGGCGAGTCAAGCCGGAGCGGGTTTTGGGTGGCCGGCAAACCGACAGTGTGCAGCTTGAGTTCGCCGTAGGCGCGGTGGGCGTGGAAAGTTCCCGCGGGAATCCAGATGGCCCGCGTCGCTGGAGCGACCCAGGACCCCTTGTCCGTCGTGACGGCTAGCACTCCGCGACCCGCGTAGACGATCTGGTGGTCGTCGTGCCGGTGAGCGTCGATCCCTTCGCCCGACGCGAGTCGGAGGGTGCTGGTGGGAGCGACAGGCGCGTGGCGGATTTTCAGCATTTGAACATAGTTTAGCGAAAGGCGGACAATCGCCGAAGGGCGAGGATTACTCCGCGCAAAGCACACTCCAGTCGCATTGGCACAGAGTGGGATAAGTCAAGTGGCACAACGAATTTCGGTTGCAGTCAAAGGCCCCCAGACGTACGGTTCCCCCATGACGAATACATCCCGCAAATCTGACCGACGCAAGTCGCGCAGCGCTTTTTGGCGCGTGGCCCCGATCGTTGCCGCCTGCCTGGTTATCCAGGCCGCGCCACTGGGCCGGGCCGACGGGTGCGGCGACGTCGGAGGCGCCAACACGCCGGCTGGCGGCTGCAGCGATCCCACGCCGCCGGCGGGCCCGCCCTGGCTCGCCGCACTTCAGCAGCGCGACCCGCAGTTCGCCGATTCGTACTCGGCGACGCGCGAGAGTGTCCTTAAAGACGGCGCCATTCCGGCAAAGTACAAACTGCTGATGGGAATGGTCACTGACGCGATTGCCGCGCACCCGGACGGTGTCAGGATGCTCGCCGACAACGCTCGCGCCGCTGGGGCCTCGGAAGCTGAAATCACCGAAGCGGTGGAGGTCGGATATCTCTACGGTGGCACCGCGGCGCTTGTGATGGGCGTCAACGCGTTTCACGGTTAGCGCGCCGCAACGTCGTCAGGCGCCGTAGAAAGTATCGATGCTGTCATGCAGGCGCTGAGCCAGCGGTGAGGCAGCGTATTTGTCGGTGACGACTTCGATATAGGCTGCGCGGTCGTGGTTTCTGGCACGCGCCATCGCCTCGTCCTCGCGGTTAGGTCACCGAGGCAGCGTAGATCTCATCGATATTCGATTTGAGCTTCTCGTCGAATTCAGCATCAGTTTGGTCGGCCCTGAGCCCTTCGGTCAAGGCCCTCGAGAAGCTCGCGATGAGGCCGTGATTGCGTTTCAAGATCGCGGTGCTTTGCGCGAGCGTATAGCCGCCGGACAAGGCGACTACCCGCAGCACCCGGGGGTGATCGATGAGCGGCGCATAGAGATTGTCTTCGTCGGGCAAGGTCAGCTTGAGCATGACCTGCCGGTCACTGGGAAGTTCATCGAGCTTCGCTTGTATGCCAGCCATCAATAGACGGTCCGCTGTCGGCTTGTCGGGGCTCTTGATGCTCACCTCGGGCTCGATGATCGGCATCAGCCCGCGCTGCGCGATGGCGTCTGCGTAGTCGAACTGCTGGTCGACGATCGCCCTGATCCCACCCTCGTTCGGCTCTTGAATGAACGAGCGCATCTTGGTACCGAAGATGCCCTTATCGACGGCGCGTTCCAGCAGCGAGTCGAGTTTGGTCATTGGCTTCATGAGCTGCACACCGTATTGGGCGTCAGCAAGCCCCTGATCGACCTTGACGAACGGCACGATGTGTTTCTGCTTCCACAGAAACGCCGCGCTGTCCTCGCCGTTGATGGTCCGGTCCATCGTTTGCTCGAAGAGGATGGTTGCCAGGATCTTGTCTTCGGTGAAGCTGGGACTCAAGATCAGCCGCGACCGCATCTCGTGGATGAGGTCGAACATCTGCCCCTCGTTGCCGTAAGCCCCTTCTGGAATTCCGTAGAGCGCCAATGCTTTCGGGGTGCTGCCACCGCTTTGATCCAGCGCGGCAATGAAGCCACGCCGCGAAGCCATTTCGTTGCGTTGCTCTTCGTTCACGACACGTCCTTTCGTCGTCCCAAACTTGTGCAGCCTGGCAATTAGCATCGCGCACCATTGACCCTGCGGCTACCACTTCGTGCAGGCCCGCAAACCACCCAGCCCTGTCGAGATTGCCGGTCGCTACGGTTGCCAGGGATGGGAGGGGATGCTATGGAGCAACGCGACCACGAATCCACCGACGAGCTGTTGCAGGAACTGCTGTGGACGTACGGGCCGTGCGGCCAGGAAGACGCGGTGCGGACAGTCTGTGCCCGCGAACTGCAACCGTTGGTCGACGACATGTGGACCGACGACGCCGGCAACCTGATCGGCTACATCGGCGCTGCCGAGGCCGAGTCACGCGACCACCGGCACCGCTCGAGCTCGATCTCCGGGGGCACCGCGACACGCGTCATGGCGCACATGGATGAATTGTCCATGCTGGTCAAGCGGGTGGAGCCGGACGGCACCCTGCATATGACGCAGCTGGGGGTGATGTACCCCGGCAACTTCGGACTCGGCCCGGTCGCGCTGCTCGGCGACCAGCAGACGCTGACCGCGGTGCTTACCCTCGGATCCGAGCACACCACCCAGGAGAGCCCGCGGATCTGGGAGACCAAACCCGATCAGGGCGACCGCGCGCTGGATTGGCAGCACGTCTACGTGTTCACCGGGCGTACCCCCGAGGAGCTTGCCGCTGCCGGGGTGCACGCCGGCACGCGGGTATGTGTGGACCGCAGCAAGCGGGACCTGGTGGAGTTCGGAGACTACGTCGGCGCCTACTTCCTGGATGACCGCGCGGCGGTGACGGCGCTGTTGCGTGCCGCTCGCCTGCTACACGATCGCGGGCAACGACCGGCGCTGGACGTGTATCTCGTCTTCACCACCAACGAGGAGATCGGCGGGGTGGGCGGCTCCTACGCCAGCGCCACCCTGCCCGGCACCCTGACGATCGCATTAGAGGTCGGGCCCACCGAGCGGGAGTACGCCACCACCGTCACCGGCGGTCCGATCATCGGCTACAGCGACGCGCTGTGCGTGTACGACAAAGACGTCGCCGATCAACTGATGCGGATCGCCATCGACCGCGGGCTCGCACCCCAGCCGGCGACGCTGGGCGCCTTCATGTCCGACGCCTCGCATTCGAAGGCCAGCGGGCTGACTCCACGCGCGGGGCTGCTTTGCCTGCCCACGCTGAGCACCCACGGCTTCGAGGTCATCCCGCGCGCCGCGATCGATGACATGGCCGGGATCGTCACCGATTTCTTGTCGCGGCCCCATCGGTCGGCGTGACGGCATCAACGAGCTGCGGGCGGCAGGAATTTGTGGTCGATAAGTGATCGCAGGGCGCCGCGCAATGCGTCTTCGGTGTCAACGACTTTGGCGAACCCGGCTTGGCGCAACTTGATTGTGCTGACAAAGGCGCGGGGCCCTTCCGGGGCGCCGTGGGCGAAAGCGAAGTCGGCGTGCTGGTCACCGTGACCGATTAAGTCGCGCAGACTCAGCGACCTAAGGTCGTACTTGGTGACGATGCGATCCCAGAGTCTGGAATGGTCGGCGAGGTAGGCGGCCAAACTCATCGGGGTATCCGGTCCGGTCTCGACGCCGAGGGCTCTGGCGAGTGCAGGCCAGACGTTCCGCCACTCAAAAACATCACCGTTGGTGATGTTAAATGCTTCGTTGGCGGCCTGCGGCGACTGCGCGGCCCACACCATGACATCGGCGACAAGGTCGGCGTCAGCTGCCTCCCACACGAACGATGGGCCGCCCGGAAAGCCGAACGGCTCGCCCTTTTCGCGCTGGATGGCGCCATAAACACCGATTGCCGGAAGCACGTTCAATGCGCCCGGTGTGGGACCAGTGACAAGCTGCGGGCGCAGCGCCGTGTAAGTGAAGCCATGCTTGGCGCCCGTGGCTGCGACGTAGTCTTCTTGATCCAAGAAGAAGTTGTCGTGGTGGTCACGTGGATCGCTCTCCCGTGCCGGGATGGGAATCGGGTGCAGATGCACGCCGTAGACTTTCGTTCCTTGCAGGATGCTGATGTGCTGAAAGTCTTTGGCACTGCCCGAGATCGGTTCAACGACGTTGCGCAGCATCGCGTTGTTGGTCTCGATCTGGTCTTTGCTCGACCAGCCCGCGACGAGTCCAGGCTTCTCATGCAGCGCCGAGTAGGCGATGTGCGTGATGTCTGTCAGCGGCTCGAACGCGACGCGGGCAGCTTCGTGATCCCGCAGGTCGACCGAAAGAAACTCGATCTCCCGGCCGCTGAACAGGTCGGGCTTGCGACGCGAGACCCCGACCACTTCCCAGCCTGCGGACAGGAACTTCTCAATCGCGGCGACCCCGAGTAGGCCGCTCGCGCCGGTGACCAACACCTTGTTAGACATGAAGACCTCCGTTCCCTGGCGCGCGGGCAGCTAGCCGCCGATCGCTAGCTGACCACCGGTGACCTGCAGGATGGCGCCGTTCACGTAGCTCGCGGCCGGAGAGGCCAGAAACGTGATGGCGTTGGCGATCTCGTCGGGCGATGCGGCTCGCCCCAGCGCGGTGTAGGCGGCAAAGGCATCGGCAAGACCTGGCGTCGCGTCAGTGCCGGGAGTTTCGGCAGGGCCCGGCGACACCGCGTTCACCCGCACGCCGGACCTTCCGAATTCGTCAGCCCAGACGCGGGTCAGCAGTTCCACGCCGGCCTTGCTGGCTCCGTAGATGCCTCCGGTGCGGGACGGAATAGAGGCCGCGACGGTGCTGAGGTTGACGACTGCGCCGTGACCCCGCTCGGCCATACCCGGCACCAACTTCTGCACCAGAATGTAGGGGGCGCGCAGGTTGATGTCGATGTGCTCGTCGAAGAATGCGTCGTCGGTGTCGGCGGTTGCGCCGAACTTGTAGACGCCGGCGTTGTTGATCAGGATGTCGACCGGGCCCGCCTCGGCGGCCAGCCGGCGTACGTCGTCGGCGTCGGCGAGATCGGCTGAGATGAAACGTGCTTTCCCTCCGGCATTTTGGATCTCCTGCACGACCTTGGCGCCGCGTTCGGCGCTGCGCCCGTGAACGATGACCTCGGCGCTGAGCTCAGCGAGTTGTAGTGCTACCGCCCGACCAATCCCGGCGGTTGCTCCGGTTACCAAAGCGGTTGAGCCTTCGAATGTGGTTGTCATCGGATCTGCTCCTTCGCGCAATACCGTGGATGTCGCGTGCAACAGCGCCGGCTCGGGCTATTTAATTCCGATCGCGCGAACGAGTTATGCGTCTGGCTTATGGGTGCTATTAGCCGGCGTTGTCGCCGGCTGTCGGCCGGCGTCGCGCCCTACGAGTCCATGCACGTCGCCGCGGACTGGTTCGACAACGCCGACATCAACGAAAACACCCGAGAAAAGATCGGCCGCACCAACGCCCAACGCCTCTTCGGACTGAAACACTGATCGCCTGGGCTTGGCAACCGCCGG
>DASQRI010000494.1:0-2697 GCA_035642975.1 Mycobacterium sp. | reverse complement strand
AGTTGGTAGGTCTGGTTGGAAAATCCGCCGGGGACAACCAGCAGTCCCTGTATGACTCTGTTGCCTAATTCTTGGTCGTTCGTGTTACGCGGCGAGGGAGGCGCCGAGTGTGGCGAGGTGGCTGGTCTGTGTCTGGCCGGGTGGAGTTCCGGTCCACCAGGCATCTAAGCGGATCAGGTTGATCGCGGTAGCCGTGATGATGTGTGCGAGGTGTGTCTTGGGCAGGCCGTGGTAGCGGCTGCGGCGAATGCCTGTGGTGGCGGTCGTCTGGTGGATCGTGGCTTCGATACCAGCCCGGATGGCGTACTGCTGTTTCCACTGCTCGGTGGTTTGTGCGGCGCGGGTCTGCTCGACCATCTCGTGGATCTCGCGGGGTCGGAGCATGAGTTGGCGGCCGGTGCGGGTGGAGGAGGTGCACTGCGCCCGCACTGGACACCTTTGGCACGTCGGGGCGGGGAAAGGCACCACTGTGGAGCGACGTCCGCGCTCAGTGCACGACGACCAGATCGTGCTGGTCGCCCTTTGTGGGCAGATCACGCGTCGGTGGTCCGAGTCGATAGTGAACGCGGCTTGGTCGAAACCGCCACCAGCGCGAGCCTGTGGAGAGTTGTCGATGCGCAGCGGGCTCAGCAGCGTGGTACTGAAGTCGCGCCGGGTGCTGATCATCAGCTCGGCGGAGGTGTAGCCGGCGTCCACGATGTGGACGTCAGGTAGCAGGTTGCGGCCCGCGAGGCCAGTGTGGGTGGGCTCGAGCATCTCCACGTCGGTGACGGTCGCGTCGGTGGTAGCGACGTTGGTGATGAGGTGGGGCGGGCCGGTGACGGTGGCATCGTCGCAGGTCTCGCTGAGGTGGACCTTGTAGCCTTCCCAGCCGGAGCCGCGCTTGGTGGCGTATCGAGCGTCGGTGTCATGGGGCGAGCAGATCCGTTGTCTGCTGGGCGGAAGGTCTTTATCCTCCCGCCCAGGTCAGCTCCTGCCTGCCATCAGTGACCGTGCGGTGATACTGCGTGATCCACACCGTCGGCAGCACGATAACCGCGGGAACCTCACCCAGCCACGCTGGCGCGTGGTCGGCATGGACAGCTTCGAGCAGGTCAAACCCGTCCGTGCCCACTTGCACGGCCAGTTTGGTGCGCTTGTCCTCGCCTTGGGGGAGCCGATAAGAGTCGGCTCGGGCGCCATACCGTTGTACCCATTGGGCATCGATGTGGGCGGCCAACCAGTCCGGGGCGGCTACAGACAGCGCCTCTAGAGCTGCTCGCAGCGTCTCTGCGAGAAACTCCAGCCGGTTGACTGATCGCACCGCCGCCAGCACAGGGGTGGAATCAGTGCGCTGGCGACCTCCGGCCTTAACCATTCCCAGCTCGGCGAGCCGGGCGAGCAGCAGGTCCAGGATCTTCTCCTCCAGCCCATGATCAATAAGCCGCTGTCGGAACCCCGTCAACACCGTGTGATCGAATCCCGGATCAGTCAGTTCCAGGCTCAGGGCGTACTTCCAGTCGATCCGACCCCGAACGGCGTCAGCGGCCTGCCGATCGGTCAGATTCTCGGCGAACTGCAGGACCGTGACCAGCGCTAACTGTCCCGGAGAGATCCCTGGCTTGCCCCGCACCCCAAACGCCGAGACAAACTCCTCGTCGGCGAACAATCCCGGTAACTCCTCGCGAACCCGCATCGCCAACGTCCCTTTCGGGAACGCCGCCCGGGCCACCGCTGCGGTCCGCTCAGAAATCTCCGGCCACGGACGCGGCTGGACCGACATCAAGACGTCCTTTCCGCAACCGGAAACGACAAGACAGTCACACCGCGCATCGTGTGGGGCTCGAATATAGGTTTATGGGGTTTGGCCTGTACGTTTATGGGTGCTCGTGTTCGATCATGCTGCGATGTAGTACTCGCTGGTAAGTCCGTCGAGGATTGGTCTGCGGCGAACCTGGTGGCTGGCCAGGTTGGTCACGTGTGGGGGTTGGGTCTTGGCCTGGGTCGGCGTGAGTTGCGCCAGCGCTTGGTGTGGCCGTGCTGCGTTGACATGGTGCAGGGAGTCGGTGAAGATCCGGCGTAAGTGGCGTTCGTTGACGATCAGGATCCTGTCGAGCAGCTCGCGGCGCAGCGTTTCGATCATGCGTTCGCAGATCGCATTCGCCCGTGGTGCTCGGGGTGGACTGGTAAGGATCCGGATGCCGTCTGCGGCGAAGACCGCGTCGAGGGCCCTGGTGAACCGAGAATCCCGGTCTCGGAGGAGGAAATGGATGGTGGCGACACGGTCGCCGAGGTCCATCAGCAGGTTCCGGGCGGCTTGGGTGGTCCATGCACCGGTCGGGTGCGCCGTCACCCCGGCCAGATGGGTCCGGCGGGAACCGTGCTCGACTGCGATCAGCGCGTAGATCCTGGTGAGGAACACGGTGTCCACATGCACGAAGTCCACGGCCAGGACGGCCTTGGCTGGGGCGGTGAGGAATTGGCGCCAGGTCGGACCCGACCGGCGAGGTACGGGATTGATGCCGGCGTCATGCAGGATTTGCCACACGGTCGAGGCGGCGATCCGATGACCGAGCCGGACCAACTCGCCCTGCACCCGTCGATGTCCCCACGTGGGGTTGTCGTGCGCCATCCGCATCACCAGTTTCTTGATCGCCGCAGCGGTCGAGGGACGTCCGGGCTGGTGTCCTGCGGTGTAGTCCCACTTCCGCGAGACCA
>DASQRI010000493.1:0-4408 GCA_035642975.1 Mycobacterium sp. | reverse complement strand
GCGCCGCGAACCAATCGGACCAACCAACATTGGATCGCTGAACTCAGCCAGGACGGTGCGGTCAAGACCACCGCGACGGCCGTCTTCGGGATCCGCCGCGACACCTGGTCTGACACCGAAGCGGTGCTGCCGCAGGCACCGCCGCCAGAGCAGTTGGAGCGCGACACCAACGAGGCGCTTCCAGTCTGGGTTCGCTTGTACGACATGCGGTTTACTGAAGGCGGGCTTGTCGGCGCCACCGGGCAACCCGGACCGTCGTCGACGACCACATTATGGGTGCGCGACATGGCCCAACGCGGGATCGACTACCCGGCGCTCACCGCATTGTCGGATGTGTTCATTCCGCGAGTGTTTCTGCGTCGCGGCGTGACGCCGGCCGGCACCATCTCCTTGACGACCTATTTCCATGCCGATCGGCAAGAACTCGAGATGCTCGGCGGCGACTTTATCCTCGGCAGCGCGCACGCCAACCGTTTTCACGCCGGGTTTTTCGACCAGAGTGCACAGCTGTGGAGCCGCAACGGGGTGCTGCTGGCAACCGCGCACCAGAGCGTCTACTTCAAGGGCTAGTCAGGGTATCCATGCGCCGGGCGCTTTGCCCGCGCGAAGGCGGACAGTCGCACACTCGCGCCGGCCTCCGGCGCGACTTGCGGCGGGCCGTAGAATCGACACACTGGCATCGATCCGGCGATCACCGGGGAGCCTTCGGAAGAACAGCCGGCGTCTCGGCTTAGTAGAACCGAACGGGTAGGCCCGTCACAGCTTCTAACGAGCGGCCACAGACGTGGCAAGCGGGGTGGTACCGCGGCGCTCGCGCTACCGGCGCAACGTCGTCCCCGTGCCCTTTGAGCGGCACATGGAGACGACGCGCAGTGACCGAGAACACCTATCCGAAGCCGGCCGGCGGTGCACCCGACTTGCCGGCGCTGGAACTCGAGGTGCTCGAATACTGGACGGCCGACGACACCTTCCGGGCCAGCATGGCCAGTCGCGCCGACGCGCCGGAATACGTGTTCTATGACGGGCCGCCGTTCGCCAACGGCCTCCCGCACTACGGGCATCTGCTCACTGGCTATGTGAAAGACATCGTGCCGCGCTATCGCACCATGCGCGGCTACAAGGTGGAGCGCCGCTTCGGTTGGGACACCCATGGACTACCTGCCGAACTGGAAGTCGAGCGGCAGTTAGGCATCACCGACAAGTCCCAGATCGATGCGATGGGCATCGCCGCGTTCAACGAGGCCTGCCGCGAATCGGTATTGCGGTACACCGACGAATGGCAGGCCTACGTCACCCGCCAAGCGCGCTGGGTGGACTTCGACCACGATTACAAGACACTCGATCTGCCTTACATGGAATCGGCGATCTGGGCGTTCAAACAGTTGTGGGACAAGGGCTTGGCCTACGAGGGCTACCGGGTGCTGCCGTACTGCTGGCGCGACGAAACCCCGCTGTCCAACCATGAGCTGCGGATGGACGACGACGTCTACCAGAGCCGACAAGACCCGGCCCTCACGGTCGGATTCGCCGTGACCGACGGAGATCTGGCGGGCGCGCACCTGCTGGTGTGGACCACCACACCCTGGACGCTGCCGTCGAACCAGGCCGTGGCCGTCAACCCCGACGTCACCTACGTGCAGGTGCGAGCCGGCGAGCACCGAGTCCTCCTGGCCGAGGCCCGATTAGCCTCCTACGCAAGAGAATTCGGCGAAGAACCAGAGGTGCTGGGCAGCTACTCCGGCAGCGATCTGATTGGTATGCACTACCGGCCGCCGTTCCCGTACTTCATGGACTCGCCTAACGCTTTTCAGGTGCTCGGCGCCGACTTCGTGACCACCGAGGACGGCACCGGCATCGTGCACTTGGCACCGGCCTACGGCGAGGACGACAAAGAGACCGCCGACAGAGCCGGCATCGTGCCGGTAACGCCCGTCGACGCCAGAGGACGATTCGATGCGACCGTCCCGGATTACCAGGGCCGGCACGTCTTCGACGCCAACCCGCAGATCATTCGCGACCTCAAGAACCAGGCCGGCCCCGCCGCCGCCAACGGCGCGGTGCTGATTCGCCAGGAGACCTACGACCACCCGTATCCGCACTGTTGGCGGTGCCGCAATCCGCTGATCTACCGCGCGGTTTCGTCGTGGTTCGTCAAAGTCACCGAGTTCCGGGACCGCATGGTCGAGCTCAACCAGCAGATCACCTGGTACCCAGAGCATGTCAAAGACGGTCAGTTCGGTAAATGGCTGCAGGGTGCGCGGGACTGGTCGATCTCACGAAATCGTTACTGGGGCACGCCCATCCCGGTCCGGCTGTCCGACGACCCGGCCCATCCGCGAATTGACGTCTACGGCAGCCTCGACGAGCTGGAGCGCGACTTCGGCGTGCGGCCCGACAACTTGCACCGGCCCTACATCGACGAGCTCACCCGGCCCAACCCGGACGACCCGACCGGACATTCGACGATGCGCCGCATCCCGGATGTTTTCGATGTGTGGTTCGACTCCGGCTCGATGCCTTATGCCCAGGTGCATTATCCGCTCGAGAATGCGGCTTGGTTCGAAACCCATTATCCCGGCGATTTCATCGTCGAATACATCGGGCAGACCCGCGGCTGGTTCTACACCCTGCACGTGCTGGCCACCGCACTGTTCGACCGGCCCGCGTTCAAAAGCTGTGTGGCGCACGGGATCGTGCTGGGCAGCGACGGGCAGAAGATGAGCAAATCGCTGCGCAACTATCCCGACGTCAGCGAGGTGTTCGACCGCGACGGCTCCGATGCCATGCGCTGGTTCCTGATGGCCTCGCCAATCTTGCGTGGCGGCAACCTGATCGTGACCGAACAGGGCATCCGTGACGGGGTGCGCCAGGTGCTGCTGCCGTTCTGGAATGCCTACAGCTTCCTGGCGCTGTATGCGCCCAAAGTCGGGACCTGGCGCACCGATTCGCCACACGTCCTGGACCGGTACATCCTGGCCAAGCTGGCGGTGCTGCGCGACGACTTGACGGCCGCGATGGATGTCTGCGACATCTCCGGGGCGTGTGAGCAGCTGCGGCAGTTCACCGAGGCGCTGACGAACTGGTATGTGCGACGGTCACGTTCGCGGTTCTGGGAGGAAGATCCCGATGCGATCGACACCTTGCACACCGTTCTGGAGGTGACAGCGAGGCTCGCGGCGCCGCTGCTTCCGATGACCACCGAGATCATCTGGCGCGGGATCACCGCCGAGCGCTCGGTGCACCTGTCCGACTGGCCGGCGGCCGAGCTGCTGCCCGAGGACGCCGAACTGGTGGCCGCGATGGACCAGGTTCGCGAGGTGTGCTCGGTGGCGTCGTCGCTGCGCAAGGCGAAGAAGCTGCGGGTGCGGCTGCCGCTGCTGAAACTGACCGTGGCGGTGGACAACCCGGAGCGGCTGGCACCGTTCACCGATCTGATCGCCGACGAGCTCAACGTCAAGGCGGTCGAGCTGACCGACGACATCGCCAGCTACGGCCGGTTCGAGCTGACGGTGAACGCCCGGGTCGCCGGGCCACGATTAGGCAAGGATGTACAGGCGGCGATCAAGGCGGTCAAGGCCGGCGAGGGCGTCATCAACGCCGACGCCACACTGACCGCCGGTCCGGCCGTGCTGCAGCCCGACGAGTACAGCTCACGGCTGGTGGCCGCCGACCCCGAATACACGGCCCCGCTGCCGGGTGGCGCCGGGCTGGTGGTGCTGGATGCCACCGTGACGCCCGAGCTCGAGGCCGAGGGCTGGGCCAAGGACCGTATCCGCGAACTGCAGGAGCTGCGTAAGTCGATCGGGCTCGATGTGTCCGACCGGATCAGCGTGGTGTTGTCGGTGCCGGCGCAGCGGGCCGACTGGGCAAAGACCCATCGCGACCTGATCGCCCGGGAAATCCTGGCCACCAGTTTCGAGTTCGGCGAGCCAGGGTCGGGGGCTGAAGAGATCGGTGACGGTGTGCGAGTCGCGATCGCGAAAGTGTGAACGGACGTAGTGTTCAGCGGGCAAAGTGCAGCGCCCGGCGTGCGTGCGGCCAGAATGGCATGCCGGCAACGATCGTGGCTCCGGCGGCGATGAGACCGACAGCGAAATCGACGCTCTCGCGGCCGTCGGCCTTCCAGTAGACGTCCTCAAGGTCGAGCAGCAGCGCCAGCTCGTCGGCGATCATCGCATTCGCGGCTCCGAAAGCGACAGCCGCCACCGGATGGTGCCGTTGTTCTTCCGATCCGCGCAGGCCCACTGCGCCCACGCTCGCCAGCAGCGCGATACCGATGTTGTAGTGATGAAAGTGACTGCCGCGCAGACTCATACCTCCGCCCGACGGCCCGTGCCCAGCTCGGATCCAGTGAGTGAGCACGCGCAGGCCGGCGAACGTGACGGTGAACGCGGCCCAGGCGAGGACC
>DASQRI010000492.1:0-24345 GCA_035642975.1 Mycobacterium sp. | reverse complement strand
TTACTGGACGACGGCTCTTCGGCCGTGATGACCGATGGCTTCTTCTCCCGGCCCAGCTTGGCGCGGGTGGGGTTGGGCAAGGTGTCGCCGTCGCCCGCCCGGGTCGACGGGTGCCTGGCGCGTGTCAACGTCAAGCGACTCGAGGCGGTCATACCGGTGCACACGCACTTCGACCACGCCTTGGACTCCGCGCTGGTCGCCGACCGCACCGGCGCGCGACTGGTTGGCGGCGAATCGGCGGCCAACGTCGGCCGCGGCCACGGCGTCGCCGAAGACCGCTTGGTGGTCGCTGATTCTGGAACACCAATTCGGTTGGGCGCCTTCGACATTACGCTGGTGAAATCGCGGCACAGCCCGCCCGACCGTTTTCCGGGCACTATCACCGAGCCGGTGATACCGCCGGTGAAGGCGGCGGCCTACCGATGCGGCGAGGCCTGGTCGACGCTGGTGCACCACCGGCCGTCGGACCGGCGGCTGTTGATTCAGGGCAGCGCGGGCTTTGTGGAGAACTCGTTGGCCGGCCAACGAGCCGATGTCGTCTATCTCGGTGTGGGCCAACTGGGTCTGCAGCCGGAGTCCTATTTCGTCGACTACTGGGCGGAGACGGTTCGGACCGTGGGCGCACGGCGCGTGGTGTTGATCCACTGGGACGACTTCTTCCAGCCGTTGTCAAAGCCGTTGCGGGCCTTGCCCTATGCGGCCGACGACTTGGAGTTCTCGCTGCGCGTCCTGAGCAAGCTGGCGCAGCAGGACGGTGTCGCGCTGGATATGCCGACGGTGTGGCGCCGCGAAGACCCGTGGGCCTGAGTTTGACGCTACTTCTGGCTCTGCTGTCGCTGGCGGTGGTTCTCGCGTTCGCGGTCGCGCGTCCACGGGGTTGGCCGGAAGCGTTCGCCGCCGTTCCGGCGGTCGTGTTGCTGATAGCCGTCGGCGCGATCTCGATGCACGATGCGGCCGCCGAGGCGGCCCGGCTCTCGCGCGTCGTCGCCTTTCTGGGCGCGGTGCTGTTGTTGGCCAAAATGTGCGACGACGAAGGCCTTTTCGAGGCTGCCGGCGCCGCGATGGCGCGCGGCCGCGCGGGTTCTCAGCGCCTGCTGCGGCAAGTGTTCGTGATCGCCGCGACGATCACGGCGGTGCTGAGCCTGGACGCCACCGTTGTGCTGCTGACGCCGGTGGTGATGACCACGGTGCGGCGGTTGCGGGCACCAGTGCGGCCGCACGCCTATGCCACTGCGCACTTGGCGAATGCCGCATCGCTGTTGCTTCCGGTGTCGAATCTGACCAACCTGCTCGCCTTCCACGCCGCGAAGGTGTCGTTCACCAAGTTCACGTTGGTGATGGCGCTGCCGTGGCTCGCCGCGGTGGGCACCGTCTACCTGGTCTTCCGGGTGTTCTTCCACCGGGATCTGGCCGTGCAGCCCGATCCACCGGAAGACGAGCCGGCGCCATCGGTGCCGGTGTTCGCGTTGGTGGTAGTGGGGCTGACGCTGGCCGGCTTCGTGATCGCGGAAGCGGCGGGGGTGGCGCCGGCCTGGGCGGCGCTCGCCGGGGCCACGGTGATGGCAGTACGAAGTCTGGCCCGACGGCACACCACGGCCGCCGCGATCGTGCGCGCGGTCAATGTGCCGTTCCTGGTGTTCGTGCTGGCATTGGGCGTCGTAGTGCAGGCCGTCATGGACAACGGTGTGGCTGACCGGATGGGGGCGGTGCTGCCATCCGGCTCAGGACTGTTGGCATTGCTCGGATTCGCGGTGGTCGCAGCGGTTCTCGCCAATATCGTCAACAACCTGCCCGCGACACTGGTGCTGGTGCCGTTGGCGGCGCCAAGCGGGCCGCCGGCGGTGCTGGCCGTGCTGATCGGGGTGAACATCGGCCCCAACTTGACCTACGTCGGATCGCTGTCGAACCTGTTGTGGCGCAGCGTCCTACGCCGTTACGACGTCTCGGCCAGCGTTGGCGAGTACACCAGGCTCGGGCTGTGTACCGTGCCCACCGCGCTGGTGGCGGCGGTGCTGGCGCTGTGGGCCGGGGTTCGGCTGCTGGGCCTCTAAACGTAGACACCACCGCGGCGTTCTTTGAAGCCATAATCAAGGAACTTGACAGCGGACGTTGGAAGGGTTGGGTTCCAGTGCCATTGAACATCCTGATCAACGGTGGTGGGATAGCCGGACCGTGTCTCGCGTACTGGCTCACCAGCCAGGGCCACACCGTGACAATCACCGAGCAGGCCCACGAACTGCGCTCGGGCGGCCAGGCCGTAGATTTCCGAGGCCCGGCGCTCGTGGTGCTCGAGAAGATGGGCCTGCTGAGCCAGGTACGAGCGAACGCCACCCGGATGGGGCCACTGCTCCTCGTCGACCAACGCGGTAAGCAGATCGGCCGACTGCCCGCCGAAGTCATCAGCGGAGAGGTGGAGATCTTCTGGGGCGACCTGGCCCGCATCCTGCATGACGCCGTGCGCGAGGACGTCGATTGCCGCTTCGGCGTCCGGGTTACCGCCCTCGAAGTCGACGGAGAACGAATCGAGGCAACCTTCAGCGATACCTCAACGGGCACATACGACCTGGTATTCGGCGCTGACGGGCTGCACTCCGGCGTGCGCGGTCTGGTATTCGGCCCGGAAGCGCAGTACGTCACACAGCTCGGGCAGTACTTTGGCTTCTTTCTGATGGAGAACTACCTGCGGCTCGACCATTGCGGTATGGCCTGTCGCATCCCCGGTCGGATGGTGGCGCTGCAGGCCACGGACCCCGACAAGCCCGCACGGCCGAGCTTTTGGCTCACCGATCCCCAACTCGTTTTCGACTATCGAGATACCGAGGCCAACAAGCAGCTGTTCGCCGAGCGGTTCGCCGGAATGGGCTGGGAGATTCCCGCCTTGCTCGACGGGCTTGCCGAGGCGCCGGACGTGTACTTCGACTCGATCGCCCAAGTCCACCTGAGTTCCTATTCCCGCGGTCGGGTATGCCTGGTCGGCGACGCCGCCTGGTGCGCCTCGCCGCGTTCGGGCATGGGCACCAGCCTCGCGGTGGTCGGTGCCTACGTGCTGGCCCACGAGCTGGGTGCAGCGTCCGGGGACTATGCGGCGGCGTTCGCGAAATATCAGCACCTGCTTGCGCCGTACGTCGCGCGTTGTCAGAAGCTCGCCCTCGGCAGCGTCAAGCTGGACAGTTCCTCCCCCTGGATCGGTGGGCTTCGAAACGTTGCAATTCGATTGCTGAGCATCCCCGGTGTCGGCAAACTGGTCGCCCGGCAGTCGCTGGCGGTCGGACGTTCCTTCGCGCTGCCGAGCTACTGAGCCGAGCGGTGGTACGACGGCGGCAACGGCAGCCCGAGTTCGGCCATCACGGTCCGCAGCAGGGCGGGGTAGTTGGTGATGAGGCCGTCGACGCCAAGGGCGATCTGGGCCCGCATGACGTTGGCGTCATCGACTGTCCACGGAATGATGCTGAGCCCCAACGCATGTCCCCGGTCGACCAAGGACTTGTCGACCAAGGAATAAGCGGGCGAAAGGATGTTCGCGCCCACCGTCGACGCGCCGACGACGGGATCGCCGACGACGGTGGGGTCGACGCCGGCCAGCCACGGCGAGCCCTTAACCCAGGTCTGCTCACTCCACAACGCCACCAACGGAATCGACGGCTCGACCTGATGCACCAGCGGCAACGTCCGCCAATCGAAACTTTGGATTTCCACCCGGTCGACCTTGCCCGCCGCCCGCACTGCAGCCAGCACAACGTCGACGAACTCCTGCGGTTGCGCCGATATCTCCGGGCGATCGGCGGTGACCTTGGTTTCGATGTTGTAGCGCACGTCGGCCCGATACGAGTCGGCGAGCGAGAACACCTCCGGCAAGACGGCTATTCTGTTGCCCCGCACCACTTCAGCACCCGGAAATTGGGGGTTCGGCTTGCCGCAGTCCAGCGTGCGGATCTGCGCCAGGGTCAAGTCGTGGATCAGTTTCCCAACGTAAGGGTACGACGGGTCACCGGTGAACGCCGGACCGGTATCGGCGCACTGTTGCGGGTCGATGATCGGGTCATGCCATACCAGCGGTTGGTGATCCCTAGTGACGTTGATGTCGAGTTCTAGTGTGCTGACGCCGAGTTCGAGGGATTTAGCGAAAGCTCGCAGCGACTCCCCGGTCGCCAGGCCGCGGCCACCGGCGTGGGCCTGCAGGTCGAAGTCGCGCGACACCGCGGCCGTCGGCGGCGCCAGCGCGAGCACGACGACGGCCACCAGGACGGCACCAACGCGCGCGGGCCATCGGATCCGCAATTCGGCTAGCGCCTACGTTGACGGGCGATTTCAGCCAGTACCACTCCGGCGGCGACCGAGGCATTCAACGATTCGCCCACGCCCGACATCGGGATCGACACCACCGCGTCGCAATTCTGTCGCACCAGCCGGGACAGCCCTTTGCCTTCCGAACCGACCACCACCACCAGTGGGCCGGCACCGTCCAATTCGTCGACGACGGTGTCACCCTCGGCGTCAAGTCCCACCAGCTGTAGACCCCGGTCGGCCCAATCCTTCAGTGTCCGAGTGAGGTTGGTGGCACGCGCGACGGGAATACGCGCCGCCGCACCGGCGCTGGTTCGCCATGCGACTGCCGTCACCGAGGCAGAGCGCCGCTGCGGGATCAACACGCCGTGGCCGCCGAATGCCGCCACCGAGCGAACGATGGCACCCAGGTTTCGCGGGTCGGAGATGTTGTCCAGCGCGACCAGCAGCGCGGGCGGGGTGTTCACGGCCGTCGTGATCAGGTCGTCGGGATGGGTGTAGTCGTAGGGCGGCACCTGCAGCGCGATCCCTTGATGCAACCCGTTGGTGGTCATCCGATCCAGATCGTGGCGCGGCACCTCGAGGATTGCGATGCCGGAATCGGCTGCCAGCGTGACTGATTCGGTGAGCCGCTCGTCAGCCTGGGCCCCTAACGCCACGTAGAGCGCGGTGGCCGGAACGCCGGCGCGCAGGCACTCCAGTACCGGGTTGCGGCCCAGCACCGTCTCGGCCTCGTCACCCTTGCGCTTTGTCGGCCGACTCTGCGGCGACTTCTGCCGCTTGGCTGCCGGATGGTTGGGCCGCATGTGCGCGGGCGGAGTGGCGCCGCGGCCCTCCAGCCCGCGGCGTCGCTGGCCGCCGGAGCCGACGGTCGGCCCTTTCTTGGTGCCGGGTTTGCGTATCGCCCCGCGACGTTGCGAATTACCGGCCATCGGCCGAGGTTCCCAGCGACCACTGCGGACCGTCCGTCGTGTCGGTGACCTCGATGCCGGCGTCTTTGAGCCGATCGCGGATCTCGTCGGCGAGCTTCCAGTCGCGCTGCACGCGGGCCTGTTGACGCCGCTCCAGTTCGGCGCGCACCAGCACGTCGACAGCATCCAGCGCGGCCGACGTCTCGTCGTGCGACTCCCAACGCTCGTCGAGCGGGTCGCAGCCGAGAATGCCCATCATCGCGCGGATCGCGCCGGCGTGGACCAACGCGGCGTCGTGGTCACCGGCGTCGAGTGCGCGGTTGCCCTCCGCGCGGGCGTGGTGCACTTCGGCCAGGGCCGCCGGCACCGCCAGGTCGTCGTTGAGCGCCGCGGCGAACCGCGGCGTCCACTGTCCGGGATCGACGGCCCCCACTCGACGTCGCACCCGGTGCAAAAAGTCCTCGATGCCGACGTAGGCGTTGACCGCGTCGTGCAGCGCCGTTTCGGAGAACTCCAGCATCGAGCGGTAATGGGCGCTGCCCAGGTAGTAGCGCAACTCGGCGGGCCGGACACGCTGCAACATGGCCGGGATCGACAACACGTTGCCCAGCGACTTGCTCATCTTCTCGCCGCCCATGGTGACCCAGCCGTTGTGCAGCCAGTACCGAGCGAACTTGTCGCCTGCGGCGTGGCTTTGGGCGATCTCGTTCTCGTGATGCGGGAACACCAAGTCCATTCCGCCGCAATGGATATCGAACTCGGCGCCCAGATATTCGCGTGCCATCGCGACGCATTCGGTGTGCCAGCCCGGACGTCCGCGCCCCCACGGCGTGGGCCACGACGGCTCACCGGGTTTGGCGCCTTTCCATAGGGTGAAATCGCGTTGGTCACGCTTGCCGGTCGCCACGCCCTCGCCCTGATGGACGTCGTCGATCCGGTGCCCGGACAGCTGGCCGTAATCGGGGTAGCTGAGCACATCGAAGTAGACGTCCCCGCAGCCTCCAAGACCTGGGTAGGCGTTGCCGGACTCGATCAGCCGCTCGATCAACTCCACCATCTGGGTGATGTGGCCAGTGGCCCGCGGTTCGGACGACGGCGGCAATACGCCCAGCGCGTCGTAGGCGGCGGTGAACGCCCGCTCGTAGGTGGCGGCCCATTCCCACCAGGGCCGGCCCGCGGCCGCGGCCTTGTTGAGGATCTTGTCGTCGATATCGGTGACGTTGCGGATGAATGCGACGTCACAGCCCCGCGCTGTCAGCCAGCGACGCAGGATGTCGAACGCCACGCCGCTGCGGACGTGGCCGATGTGCGGCAGGCCCTGCACGGTGGCGCCGCACAAGTAGATGGAGACCTGCCCGGCCCGCAGCGGAACGAAATCACGCACGGCACCGGTTGCCGTGTCGTGTAGCCGCAGCTGGGCCTGATCTGTCACGACATGCCAGCTTACCTGGCCAGATACGTCTCCGATGACCGCCGCGGCGCTGTGGAGTGGTTTCCCACGACAAAGCCCGCCGGATACGGCTCAGGTGTTCACCAGCAAGGAAAACGATCACCGAGATGCGAAAAATCGCCGCCTCTCGGCGTGCTAGCGCACCGCCGCTTCGGCCTCGACCAGCAAAGCCGTCGCGATTGCGGCCCGGCCCTCACCGCGCCCGGTCAGCCCCAGGCCGTCGGTGGTGGTGGCCGACACCGACACCGGCGCGTCGAGCACCACCGACAGCACCGTCTGCGCCTCGGCGCGACGCGGGCCGACTCTGGGCCGGTTACCGATGACCTGCACCGCCGCGTTGCCGACCCGGTAGCCGTGCCGGGCGATCAGGTCCGCAACGTGGCGCAGCATCTCCATACCGCTGACGCCGGCCCAGCGCGGGTCGTCGACACCGAACACGTCGCCGATGTCGCCCAACCCGGACGCCGACAGCAGCGCGTCGCACAACGCGTGGACGGCCACGTCGCCGTCGGAGTGCCCGGCGCAGCCGTCGACGCCGGGAAACAGCAGACCCAGCAGCCAGCACGGCCGGCCGGGCTCGATCACGTGCACATCCGTGCCCAGACCGACCCGAACGTTCACTGGCTCACGATCGCTTGCGCCAGCAACAAGTCCAACTGCGTGGTGATCTTGAAAGCCAGCGGGTCGCCGTCGACCACTTGTACCTGACCGCCGATCTGCTCGACCAGCGATGCGTCGTCGGTGAATTCGGCGGTTCCGGCCTGCTGGTAGGCCCGCAGCAGCAGGTCGGTGGCGAAGCCCTGCGGGGTCTGCACGGCTCGCAGACCGGCCCGCTCCGGCGTGCCCAACACCGCCCCGTTGGCGTCGACGGCCTTGACGGTGTCAGAGAGCGGCAGCACGGGCACCACTGCCGCATGCCCGGACTGCAGCGCTTTGACGACGCGCACCACCAGATCGGGTGGTGTCAGGGCCCGCGCGGCGTCGTGCACCAGCACGAAATCGGGTTCGTCGGCGTCTGCGACGGCCGCCAGGGCCCGGCTGACCGAGTCGCCGCGGTTGGCACCGCCGGCGACGATGGTGGCTTCCCGACCGAGAATCAATTTGGCCCGGTCGGTGCGATCGGGCGGTACGGCAACGACAACGCGGTCGACCACACCGGACTCGAGCAAGCCTGCGACAGCGCGCTCGACCAGGGTGCGTCCATCCAGTTGAAAGAAGGCCTTCGGCACCCCGGCAGCAAGTCGTCCACCTGACCCAGCGGCCGGGACCACCGCGACCGTGCCGGTCAACCCCGGTCCTTGCGCGTCAGCGGTTTCAGGATGCGGCGGCGAGAACCTCGTCGAGGATGGTCTCCGCCTTGGCGTCGTCGGTGCTTTCGGCCAGCGCCAATTCGCCGACCAGAATCTGACGGGCCTTGGCCAGCATGCGCTTCTCACCGGCGGACAGGCCGCGCTCCTGGTCACGACGCCACAGGTCGCGCACAACCTCGGCGACCTTGTTGACGTCACCGGAGGCGAGCTTCTCCAGGTTGGCCTTGTAGCGACGGGACCAGTTGGTCGGCTCCTCGGTGTGCGGTGCGCGAAGCACCTGGAACACCTTGTCGAGGCCCTCTTGACCGACCACATCGCGGACACCGACGTACTCGGCGTTTTCAGCTGGTACTCGAACTGTGAGGTCTCCCTGCGCCACCTTCAAGACGAGATATTCTTTTTGTTCCCCTTTGATGGTTCGGGTTTCTATCGCCTCGATCAACGCAGCACCGTGGTGTGGATAGACAACGGTGTCTCCGACCGCAAAATTCATCAGTTTCGAGCCCCTTTCGTTACTCCATGCTAACACGCCGCGCAAACACGTGCGGAACAACGGCGCAGGTCAGGGGCACCACACGTGTGCAGAGGGGGTTGACAGACGGGAAAATTCATGCAAGGCACCGACCGATCGGGAACCCGTTCGGAGCCGCCCGGAGACTTCCGGATGTACGCCGTTCGGGACGGTAAAAATGCTACTGCGCTGCTCTGACCCCGCTGCTAGCCCCTCTCTAAGCCCTGCGCTATCGCCGACCGTGCCGACCTACTACTCTGCATAGTCGAACCGCAGTGGCGTTCGAGGGCCAGCAGGAGGCTTTGAGTGAACCGCTTGGACTACCGCGACTCGAAACGCCGCGCGGGGCGCGTCGCCGCCCTCGCAGCCGCCGGCGCTGTCGCGCTCGCCGGCTGCGGCGCCGGCCAGGTCTCCCAGACCGCCATGCAGGAATCGGCCGTCGACGGCAACGCGGCGGAGATCAACAATGTCGCGCTGCGCAACGTCCGCATCCAGGCGCTGCAGACCGGCGCCTTCCTGCGCCCGGGCGCCACGGTGGATCTGACGCTGGTTGTGGTCAACCAGTCGCCGGACGCCACCGACAAGCTGGTCGGCATCACCACCGACATCGGCAAGGTGACCGTGACCGGCAACCCGACACTGCCCGCCGGCGGGGTGCTGTTCATCGGTTCGCCCAACGGCCAGAACAAGAAAGCCGTTGAAGCCGTCGAAGATGCCGACAGCGTCAAGGCGACCGTCGCGCTGGCCAAGCCGATCACCAACGGCCTGACCTACAACTTCACCTTCGACTTCGAAAAGGCCGGCAGCGTCACCGTGGCGGTGCCGATTTCGGCGCCTGAGGGCCCGCGGAATAACGAACCGCCGGCACCGGCCTAACCTCCCCGAATCTGTCGGACCAGCCGGATACGGTCACCGGGTGGCCAAGGCACGTTCGCAGTACCGCTGCTCGGAATGCCGCCACCTCACGGCCAAATGGGTGGGACGCTGCCTGGAGTGCGGCACCTGGGGTTCCGTGGACGAAGTGGCGGTGCTCAGCGCTGTCCGAAGCGGCCCCTTGCTGAGCCCGTCCTCGGCTGCCATTCCGATCAGTTCCGTTGAGCCCGACGGCACCCGGCACTGCCCCACCGGTATCGACGAACTCGACCGCGTGCTGGGTGGCGGCGTAGTACCGGGCTCGGTCACCCTGCTCGCCGGCGATCCGGGGGTGGGTAAGTCGACGCTGCTGCTCAAGGTCGCCCACCAGTGGGCGACGTCTGGGCGGCGCGCGCTGTATGTATCCGGCGAGGAGTCGCGAGGCCAGATCCGGATGCGCGCCGACCGGACCGGCTGCAGCCATCACGAGCTGTACCTGGCCGCCGAGTCCGATCTGCAGGCCGTGCTCGGTCATATCGAGGCCGTGCAGCCCACGCTGGTCGTCGTCGACTCGGTGCAGACCATGTCCAGCGCTGACGCCGACGGCGTGACCGGCGGCGTGACCCAAGTGCGCGCGGTGACGGCCGCGCTGACGGCGGCGGCGAAAACCACTGGCGTGCCGCTGATCCTGGTCGGCCATGTCACCAAGGACGGGGCCATCGCCGGTCCCCGTTCGCTTGAGCACCTGGTCGACGTGGTGCTGCATTTCGAAGGCGACCGCAACTCGCTGCTGCGCATGGTCCGCGGTGTGAAGAACCGCTTCGGCGCGGCAGACGAAGTCGGGTGTTTTCTGTTGCAGGACAGTGGTATTGAAGGCGTCGCCGATGCGTCGGGGTTGTTTTTGGACCAGCGGCCACAGCCCGTGCCCGGTACCGCGATCACGGTGACTCTGGACGGAAAACGCCCGCTGGTCGGCGAAGTCCAGGCGTTGCTGGCAACGCCGTCGGGCAGCTCACCGCGCCGCGCGGTCAGCGGGATCGACTTTGCCCGGGCGGCGATGATCGCCGCGGTGCTGGAAAAGCATGCCCGGCTCAAGATCGCGGTCAACGACGTGTACTTGTCCACGGTCGGCGGCATGCGGCTCACCGACCCGTCATCGGACCTGGCGGTCGCGATCGCGCTGGCGTCGGCATACGCGAACCTGCCGTTGCCGGCGACCGCGGTGATGATCGGTGAAGTCGGCCTGGCCGGCGATCTGCGGCGGGTCGGCGGCATGGAACGCCGATTGGCCGAGGCCGCCCGGCAAGGGTTCACCACGGCGCTGATCCCGTCGGGCTGTGCAACCGTGCCGCCGGGTCTTCGGGCACTGCAGGCGCCCAACATCGTCACCGCGTTGGAGCACATGCTGGACATCGCCGAGCACCGCTCCAAGGCGCCGACCCCACCACATCGGCTGGACGCGGCGTCCACGGGGCACAATGACTGGTGATGACAGTCGGCAAACCATCAACGAACGGCGCGGTGCCGCCGCCGCGTCCCACCCTGCGTGAGGCCGTCGAACGGCTGGCGCCGGGCACCGCGCTGCGCGACGGCCTGGAACGCATCCTGCGTGGCCGCACCGGCGCGCTGATCGTCCTGGGTTACGACGACAGCGTGGAGACGATCTGCGACGGCGGCTTCTCGCTCGATGTGCGGTACGCGCCGACCAGGCTGCGGGAGCTCTGCAAGATGGACGGCGCGGTGGTGCTGTCCACCGACGGCAGCCGGATCCTGCGGGCCAACGTGCAGCTGGTGCCCGACCCGTCGATACCCACCGACGAGTCGGGGACCCGGCATCGCTCGGCCGAGCGGGCGGCCATCCAGACCGGCTACCCGGTGATCTCGGTCAGCCACTCGATGAGCATCGTCACCGTCTACCTCAGCGGCGACCGCCACGTGCTGGCCGACTCGTCCACCATCTTGTCGCGGGCCAATCAGGCCATCGCCACGCTGGAACGCTACAAGACCCGGCTCGACGAGGTCAGCAGGCAGCTTTCCCGCGCCGAGATCGAGGACTTCGTCACGCTCCGCGACGTGATGACGGTCGTGCAACGGCTCGAGCTGGTCCGCCGGATCGGCCTCGAGCTCGACTACGAGGTCGTCGAGCTCGGTACCGACGGACGCCAGTTGCGGCTGCAGCTGGAAGAACTGCTCGGCGGCAACGACGCCTCGCGGGAGCTGATCGTGCGCGACTACCACGCCAACCCCGAACCGCTGTCCAAGGCCGAGGTCGCGGCCACGCTCGACGACTTGGACGGCATGTCCGACACCGAGTTGCTCGATTTCACCACGATGGCAAAGGTTTTCGGGTACCCGTCGACAGCGGAAGCTCAGGACTCGGCAGTGAGCTCGCGCGGCTACCGCGCGATGTCCGAGATTCCGCGGCTACAGTTCGCCCACGCCGATCGGCTGGTCCGGGAGTTCGGCTCGCTGCAGGGCCTGTTGGCGGCCAGTGCGGGCGACATGGAGGCGGTCGAAGGGATCGGCGAGATCTGGGCCCGCCATGTGCGAGAAGGGTTGTCGCAGTTGGCCGAGTCGACCATCGCCGACCCGCTCAGCTGAGCAGGCTTGTCAGCCGCCGGGGCCGGGCAGTGGCCCGGGTGGGGGCGGGCCGGGCAGCCCGGGCGGCGGTGCGGCGCCCGGAGGTAGCGGCGGGGCCAGGATGAACGGGACCGCCAGTGAGCGCAGGTTTCCCAGCTGCACGACGAGGTTGTAGGTGCCGGGCCCGATCGCCGGCCGCGGCAGCGGGCAGTGCGGAGCCGAACCCATGCCGGTCCACGTCACGGCGGTCGTCACCTGCTCCCCCGGCGCGAACGTCTTGACCAGCGTCTCGTTGGACGGCGCACAGTCGAGGTTGGACCACAACCGCTTGTTGTCCAGCGAGTACACGTAGGCGGCCAGCACAGCGGCTCCGACGTCGCGCTTGCAGGCCACCAGCCCGATATTCGTGACGACCATGACGAACTTGGGCTGGTCACCGATCGCGAACTGCGGCGCGTTGGTCAGGCCCTTGACGGCCAGCGTGGAGGCGGGGCAGTCGTCGCCTTCCTTGAGCACCGGCGGCGGCTGCACAGCGGCGGTCGCCGTCTCGGCGGGCTGGTCGGTGTTCTGCCCCGCCGGCGGCTCCACCGGCGTCTTGACCTCGGGACCCGCCCCGCCTGGGTTCTGAGCGCCTGGTGCCACGGGCTTCTTGGCGGCGGTGTTGGTGTTCGCGCCGGCGCTGCCGCTCAGGACAGCGACGATGATCGCCACCACGATCGCGACCACCACGACCGCGACGCCGATCGCCAATCCCCGGCGTCGCCAGTAGATCTCCGGCGATAATGGGCCCCGCGGTTCCAGATCCAGCACATTCACACGGTAAGCCCAGGTCACGTCGACTGGGTCGACCAAACCCGGCGTGTCGCCCAGTTAGCTGAGGACGGCGATCCCGCCGCGCTCGGTTGAGGCTGCCGTGCGCCCAACCGCCGCCCGGGAAGACGCGGCCACCAGAACCATCGCCCCAGCAGCGCCACCAGCGACGGGATCGGTGAAAAGGGCGGCGGCCATCGTCTACGCCTACGACCACGGCCTCGTCACGCCGCGGTATCCGACCTAGGCCTCGTCGCCGACCTTTTCCCCGATGTCGCCGATGACGTTGCGCAGCACCACCCGCCCCTCGGCGAGGTTGTAGGTGGCGCCCACAACCGCCAACTCTCCTGCGGCGACCCGTGCGGCAATGGCCGTCGAGCGCTCCAGCAGCTGTGCGGCGGTCTCGATCACATGGCGCGTCTCGAACTCGTCGGGCCGGTTCAGGCCCTCGCGGCGGCCCAGCAGGATCGACGGGGCCACCCGCTCGACCACGTCGCGCACGTAGCCACCGGGCAGCGCGCCCTCGTCGAGGGCGGCCAGCGTCGCCTTCACCGCACCGCAGCTGTCATGGCCGAGGATGACGATCAGCGGCACGCCGAGGGCCGTCACCGCGAACTCGATCGAGCCCAACACCGCGGAGTCGATCACGTGCCCGGCCGTGCGCACCACGAACATGTCGCCCAGACCCTGATCGAAGATGAGCTCGGCGGCCACCCGGCTGTCCCCACAGCCGAACAACGCCGCGGTGGGCTTCTGCCCCTTGGTCAGGCTGGCGCGGTGCTCGACACTTTGGCTGGGGTGTTCGGGCTGGCCGGCGACGAACCGCTCGTTACCCTCTTTGAGTGATTTCCACGCGGCTATCGGGTTGCTGGTCGGCATGGCGCTCATTCTGCCGTAGACGGCCATGAAGCTCTCCCCAACGCCGAGTGAACTTCTCGGCTGGTACGACCGGTGTGGACGGGACCTGCCGTGGCGAGAACCCGGCGTCACCGCGTGGCAGATCCTGGTCAGCGAGTTCATGTTGCAGCAGACGCCGGTGTCGCGGGTGCTGCCGATCTGGCACGACTGGGTGGCGCGGTGGCCGACCGCATCGGCGACGGCGTCGGCCAGCGCAGCCGACGTCGTGCGCGCGTGGGGCAAGCTGGGCTACCCACGGCGGGCCAAACGCCTGCACGAGTGCGCGAGCGTGATCGCTCGCGACCACGCCGACGTGGTTCCCGACGACGTGGACGTCCTGCTGACCCTGCCCGGGGTCGGCAGCTACACCGCCCGCGCGGTGGCCTGCTTCGCCTACCAGCAGCGGGTGCCGGTGGTGGACACCAACGTGCGCCGGGTGGTGGCCCGGGTCATGCACGGCCGGGCCGACGCCGCTGCGGCGTCGGCCGTCCGCGATCAGGCCGACGTTTCCGCGATGCTGCCCAATGATTCATCGGCGCATCGGTTTTCAGCAGCGCTGATGGAACTCGGTGCCACCGTATGCACCGCGCGGGCGCCGCGGTGCGGGCTGTGTCCGCTCAGCGTGTGCCGCTGGCGGGAGGCCGGTTTTCCTCCCGCGCAAGGTCCGGCGCGCCGGCCACAGACCTACGCCGGAACCGACCGCCAGGTCCGCGGCCGGCTGCTGGATGTTCTGCGCGACAACGAATTACCGGTTACCCGAGCCCAGCTCGACGTCGCCTGGCTGACCGATACCGAGCAGCGCGACCGGGCGCTGAATTCACTGCTTGCCGACGGCCTGGTGACCCAGACGACCGACGGGCGATTCGCCCTGGCGGGCGAAGAGGGCTAAGGCGCAGCCAAAAAGGACTCCACCGTCCGGCGATAGACCTGTGGCGCGTCGTCATGAATCAAGTGGCCCGCATCCGGAACGCGCAAATACTGTGTTCGGTAACCGGTTTCGCTCATGCCGTGCATCTGGCCCGCGGGAGCGACCGAGTTACCGGCCTCGATCAGCAGTACGGGTGAGCGCACCGCGCACCACTGTGACCAGTAATCGCGGGTACCCCACTGCGCTGCGATCTCGATCCACCGGGACGTGTGACCATGCAGCCGCCAACCGGTTTCGGTCCGATCGAAGGCTTCCAGGAAGTACCGGCCGGCGACCGGCCCGAATTCGGCGAATACCTCTTCGGCAGAGTCGAATTCGACTGGAAGGCTGTGCAGCCATGGCTCCCACGGACCGGTGGTGCGACCCCGGAAGTCCGGTGCCATGTCCTCGACCACGAGTGCCGAAACCAGGTCGGGCCGCTCGGCGGCCAGACACCAGGAGTGCAGGGCGCCCATCGAATGGCCGACCAGCCGGGCGGGCGTGCCCAGCGCGGCTACCGCATCGCCGAGGTCGGCGACGAAGCGTTCGGTGCTGATCGGGTACAGATCGGCGACGTCACGACCGCGGTGCCAGGGCGCGTCGTACGTGTAGACAGCGCCCAGCTGCGTCAGCCACGGCAATTGACGCGACCAGGTAGTGCCACGGCCCATCAAGCCGTGTACCAACACCACCGGGTCACCTCGTCCGCCGCGGTGCGTCAGCAGGTCGACGGTCATGGACCTATCTTGCGTGTTTTGAAGTCGGCGGCGGGCGGCACGGTAGCCTATCGCCATGCCAGTGGTGAAGATCAACGCAATCGAGGTGCCCGCGGACGCAGGCCCCGAATTGGAGAAGCGATTCGCTCATCGCGCGCACGCGGTCGAGAACTCCCCGGGCTTCCTCGGCTTTCAACTGCTCCGCCCGATCAAGGGTGAAGACCGCTACTTCGTGGTGACGCAGTGGGAGTCCGAAGAGGCGTTTCAGGCCTGGGCAACCGGACCGGCCATCGAGGCCCACGCCGGCCACCGGGCCAACCCCGTGGCGACGGGCGCGTCGCTGCTGGAATTCGAGGTTGTGTTAGACGTTGCCGGTTCCGGCCACCAGGCGTAACCCGCGCCAGGTCCGGCGCCGCGCCGCGGCAATGACAGCCGCCGTCGCGCTGGCCGCCGCCCTGGCCCCGGGATGCGCGCCGCCACCGACGCCGTCCGCCAACGCAGCGGGCGCCGGCCGGCAGATCGACATGAGGACTCCGGCCGGTCTGCGGGCCCAGCAGACGCTGGACATGCTCAACTCCGACTGGCCGATCGGCCCGATCGGAGTCGCCACCCTCGCCACGGCTCACATGGTCAAGCCGATCGAGGCGACCATGGAGAAACTGTGGTGGGACCGCCCGTTCATCTTCAACGGGGTCGACATCAAAGCGGGCACCGCCACCCTGCAGCTGATCAGCTCCTACGGTGGGCGGCAGGAAATCCGGATGCACACCGACGACGACACCCTGGTCGACGGGTTCGAAGTCACCACCCAAGCACCGACGATCTCCTCGTGGCATGACGTCGATGTCGCGTTGACCAAGACCGACGCCCGGTACTCGTGGCGGGTCGCCAAGGTCGACGACGGCCAATGCGACCAGGTAGCGGGGACCAACACCGATCAGCCACTCCCCTTGGCGTCGATCTTCAAGTTGTATGTGCTCTATGCCGTCGCCGATGCGGTCAAGGCCGAAACGGTGTCCTGGGACGATCAACTGACCGTCACCGACAAGGGCAAGGCCGTCGGTTCGGGAATGGAATTGCCGGTGGGAGCGCATATTTCGGTGCGCACCGCCGCCGAGAAGATGATCGCCACCAGCGACAACATGGCCACCGACATGCTGATTGGGAAACTCGGCCCGCAAGCCGTGGAGCGCGCGCTGGCCGAGGCGGGCCATCACGACCCGGCCGCCATGACACCGTTTCCGACCATGTACGAGTTGTTCTCGGTCGCATGGGGAGAACCGGATGTGCGCGAGCAGTGGAAGCGGGCCACTCCGCAGGGCCGCGCTCAGTTGCTACAACAGGCCAATTCCCGTGCTTATCAACCGGATTGGCGGCGCGCCCACGTGCCAGCTTCGGGCTACGGCGCGGAATGGTATGGCAGCGCTGAGGACATCTGCCGGGTGCATGCGGCGTTGCAGGCCGGCGCGGTAGGCAAAGCCGCACCCGTCAAGCAAATCCTGGCAGCCGCCCCGGGTGTCGACTTGGATCGACGTGAATGGCCCTACATCGGCGCGAAAGCCGGCGGTCTACCGGGCGACTTGACGTTCAGCTGGTATGCGATCGACCGGACCGGACAGCCGTGGGTGGTGAGTTTCCAGTTGAACTGGCCTCGCGACCACGGGCCGAGCATCACCGGTTGGATGTTGCAGATCGCCAAGCAGGTGTTCGCGCTGCTACCCGCGCAAAGCTGAGCCGACAACAAATGAGCGGCCACCCATATCGGGTGACCGCCCATTCGCTTTTCGTTCTATTGCGGGGTGGACGTCGGGCCGCCGGCGGCGTGCGCACCCGCGTTCGCCAGATCCGCCTGAGGCTCGGCCGGCTTGCGGGCGCCGGTGAAGGTGAACACCGCGTCCTCTCCGGTGCCTTCGCCGTCCCAGTTGTCCACGTCGACGGTGACAAGCTGGCCCGGACCGATCTCCTCGAACAGGATCTTCTCGGACAGTTGGTCCTCGATCTCCCGCTGGATGGTGCGCCGCAGGGGGCGAGCGCCCAGCACCGGATCGAAGCCACGCTTGGCTAGTAGCGACTTGGCTTTGTCGGTCAGCTGCATCGCCATGTCCTTGCCCTTGAGCTGCTTTTCGACCCTGCCGATCATCAGGTCGACCATCTGGATGATCTCGTCCTTGGTCAGCTGGTGGAAGACGATGATGTCGTCGATACGGTTGAGGAACTCCGGGCGGAAGTGCTTCTTCAGCTCGTCGTTGACCTTCTGCTTCATCCGCTCGTAGTTGTTGTCGCCGCCGCCCTGGGTGAAGCCCAGGCCGACCGCTTTGGAGATGTCGGCGGTACCGAGGTTGGACGTGAAGATCAGCACGGTGTTCTTGAAGTCCACCGTGCGGCCCTGCCCGTCGGTCAGCCGGCCGTCCTCGAGCACCTGCAACAGGCTGTTGTAGATCTCCTGATGCGCCTTCTCGATCTCGTCGAACAGCACCACGGAGAACGGCTTGCGCCGCACCTTCTCGGTGAGCTGGCCGCCCTCTTCGTAGCCGACGTATCCCGGCGGAGCGCCGAACAACCGCGACGCGGTGAACCGGTCGTGGAACTCGCCCATGTCGATCTGGATGAGCGCGTCGTCGTCGCCGAACAAGAAGTTGGCCAGCGCCTTGGACAGCTCGGTCTTACCGACACCGGACGGGCCGGCGAAGATGAACGAACCCGACGGGCGCTTGGGGTCCTTCAGCCCGGCGCGGGTGCGGCGGATCGCCTTGGAGACGGCCTTGACCGCGTCGTCCTGGCCGATGATCCGCTTGTGCACCTCATCCTCCATACGCAGCAGCCGGGTCGTCTCGGCCTCAGTGAGCTTGACCACCGGGATACCCGTCCAGTTGCCCAGCACCTCGGCGATCTCGTTCTCGTCCACCTCGGCGACGACGTCGAGATCGCCTGAACGCCATTGCTTTTCACGCTCGGCGCGCTGGCCCACCAGTTGCTTTTCGCGGTCGCGCAAGCTGGCCGCCTTCTCGAAGTCCTGCGCGTCGATCGCGGACTCCTTCTCGCGGCGGGCTTCGGCGATCTTCTCGTCGAACTCACGCAGGTCTGGCGGAGCGGTCATCCGCCGGATCCGCATCCGCGCACCTGCCTCGTCGATCAGGTCGATGGCCTTGTCCGGCAGGAATCGGTCGTTGATGTAGCGGTCGGCCAGGGTCGCCGCAGCCACGATGGCCGAATCGGTGATGGACACCCGGTGGTGGGCCTCGTAGCGGTCCCGTAGACCCTTGAGGATCTCGATGGTGTGGTCCACCGTGGGCTCGCCGACCTGCACCGGCTGGAAGCGCCGCTCCAGCGCGGCGTCCTTCTCGATGTACTTGCGGTACTCGTCGAGGGTGGTGGCACCGATGGTCTGCAGTTCGCCACGGGCCAGCTTGGGCTTCAGGATCGACGCCGCGTCGATCGCGCCTTCGGCGGCACCCGCACCGACCAGCGTGTGCAGCTCGTCGATGAACAGGATGATGTCGCCGCGGGTGTTGATCTCCTTGAGCACCTTCTTGAGGCGCTCCTCGAAGTCACCGCGGTAGCGGCTGCCGGCGACCAGCGAGCCCAGGTCCAACGTGTAGAGCTGCTTGTCCTTCAGCGTCTCGGGGACCTCGCCGTGCACGATGGCCTGCGCGAGGCCTTCCACCACGGCGGTCTTTCCGACGCCGGGCTCACCGATCAACACCGGGTTGTTCTTGGTGCGCCGGCTCAACACCTGCATTACCCGCTCGATTTCCTTCTCCCGGCCGATGACCGGGTCGAGCTTGCCCTCCATCGCCGCCGCAGTCAGGTTGCGGCCGAATTGGTCGAGCACCAGCGACGTCGACGGGCTGCCGGACTCGCCGCCGCGGCCACCGGTGCCGGCTTCTGCGGTCTCCTTGCCCTGGTAGCCGCTCAGCAACTGGATCACCTGCTGACGCACCCGGGTGAGCTCCGCACCCAGCTTGACCAGCACCTGGGCGGCAACGCCCTCGCCCTCACGGATCAGGCCGAGCAGAATGTGCTCGGTGCCGATGTAGTTGTGGCCGAGCTGCAGCGCTTCACGCAGGCTCAGCTCCAAGACCTTCTTGGCGCGCGGGGTGAACGGGATGTGCCCGGACGGGGCCTGCTGGCCCTGGCCGATGATCTCCTCGACCTGGCTGCGAACGCCCTCCAGCGAGATGCCCAATGACTCCAGCGACTTGGCGGCAACGCCTTCGCCCTCGTGGATGAGACCCAAGAGGATGTGCTCGGTGCCGATGTAGTTGTGGTTGAGCATCCGGGCCTCTTCTTGCGCCAGGACGACAACCCTGCGGGCTCGGTCGGTAAATCGTTCGAACATTGGCGGTTACCTGCTCTCCCTCACCATCGGTACTCCGTCATTGTCGGCTCAGGGGCCGACACCGCGTACCTGCCGTCCACTGTAATGGGCGACCGGCCGAGCTACCTCCCTTGCGGTCCTTAACTCCACACCGGAGATCGCCGGCTGCAACGCGGTTACAACAGAGCAACGCGGTGAGACGGCAAATCGTTTCCCGCTTCAATAGGCGATCAGTTCGCCACCAGCGAAAGCCGGATCTATCCGGGCTCTGCGGGATGGCGCCGCCGGGTCAGGTTGCCGGTCAGGTCGCGGCGTGGAATGCGTCGATGACGTCTGCCGGGATACGGCCCCGGGTCGACACATTGTGCCCATTGCGACGGGCCCATTCCCGGATTGCGGCGCTCTGCTCGCGATCGATGGCTCCGCGCCCCCTACCAGAGCTGGCGCGTCCGCGCCGGCGACCGCCGACCCGACGGCCGGCCTCGACCCACTGCTTCAGATCGTGGCGGAGTTTGGTGGCATTTTTGGCCGAAAGGTCAATCTCATAGGTCACGCCGTCGAGACCGAATTCGACGGTTTCATCGGCAGCGCCTTCGCCGTCGAAATCGTCGACCAGGGTGACGGTCACTTTCTTAGCCATTGGCTGAGCCTCATACTCTCTTCTTAGACACTTGCCATGCAAGTGGTCGGACCGCCCCCGTCGCACCAATCTGCCATAAGCAGGCGCGTTATTCAATACAACACCACAGAAGGCTCAGTCGCTATGCGGACGAACAATCGGAAACAATACTGTCTCTCTAATTGACAGACCGGTCAAAGCCATCAGCAACCGATCGATACCCATTCCGGTTCCGGTGCACGGCGGCATGGCGTACTCCAGCGCAACGAGAAAATCCTCGTCGAGTGCCATTGCCTCGTCGTCGCCGGCCGCGGCGGCTCGCGCCTGCTCAGCGAACCTTTCCCGTTGCACCACCGGGTCGATCAATTCCGAGTATCCGGTGGCCAGTTCGACCCCGCGGATATAAAGATCCCACTTCTCGGTGACACCGACAATGCTGCGGTGCTGACGCGTCAAAGGCGTTGTCTCCACCGGAAAATCCCGAACGAATGTGGGTGCCGTCAAACTGGCGCCGACGGTGTGTTCCCACAGTTCCTCGACCAGCTTGCCGTGCCCATACCCGCGGTCGGCGGGCACCTCCACATCTAGTCGCGCGGCGATAGCGCGCAAGTGGTCGACCGTTGTGTTTGGCGTGATCTCTTCGCCAAGTGCCTCCGATAACGATGGATACATTTGTATCGACGCCCATTCTCCGTCGATGTCATAGACGGTGCCGTCGGGCAGCGACAGTTGTCGCGTGCCGATCGCGTCGTCAGCCACCTGTTGAATAAGCTCGCGGGTGACAACGGCTGAATCGTCATACGTTCCATACGCCTGGTAGGTCTCCAACATGGAGAACTCGGGGGAATGTGTGGAATCGGCTCCTTCGTTTCGGAACACCCGATTAAGTTCGAAGACCTTGTCGAACCCGCCCACGACGCAGCGCTTCAGGAACAGTTCCGGCGCGATCCGAAGGTAAAGATCGATGTCGAGAGCATTGGAGTGCGTGACGAACGGCCGGGCCGCCGCGCCGCCGGCCAAAGTCTGCAACATCGGCGTTTCGACTTCCAGAAAGCCGCGCTGCTCCAGAGCGGTCCGTATCGCGCGAATGACGGCGATCCGCTGGCGGGCGACCGTGCGTGCCTGGGGCCGAACTATCAGATCGACATAGCGCTGCCGCACCCGCGACTCTTCGTTCATCTCCTTATGGGCGACCGGCAGCGGCCGCAGCGCCTTGGACGCCATCTGCCAGCTGTCGCCCAACACGGACAGCTCGCCGCGACGCGAGCTGATCACCTCGCCGTGCACGCAGACGATGTCGCCGATATCCACGTCGGCTTTCCACTCGTCGAGCGCCTCCTGGCCGACGCCGGCCAGGCTGAGCATCACCTGGAGCTGGGTGCCGTCACCCTCTTGGAGTGTCGCAAAACACAGCTTCCCCGAGTTGCGGGCGAACACCACCCGGCCGGCGACACCGACGATGTCACCGGTGGTCGCATCGGCCGGCAAGTCGGGGTAGGCGGCGCGGATCTGCGCCAGGGTGTGGGTCCGCCCGACTTCGACGGGGTAGGGGTCGCGGCCCTCGGCCGACAGGCGAGCCCGCTTGTCCCGGCGAATCCGGAACTGCTCGGGAATATCTGCATCGCCGTCGTTCACGACGTGCCAGCTTAAAGGAACCCCGGCGATGAAAGGTCGTGGCAGTCAGCGCGCCGTCTTGAGCCGTCCGCGCTGGCTGTCGCGGTTGCGCTCGAAAACCAGGCGTAACCCGTGCAGGGTCAGGTGCTGGTCGTAATGGTCGACGGAGTTCAGCTCGGCCAGCAGCAGCGGCGCGGTGTGACCGGTGGCTACCACCGTGACGTCGTCCCCGGAAAAGCCGTCCACGTCGGCGCGGATGCGGCCGACCAGCCCGTCCACCAGCCCGGCGAAACCGAAAACCGCGCCGGCCTGCATGCATTCGACGGTGTTCTTGCCGACCACAGAACGCGGCCGGGCCAGCTCGACACGTCGCAAAGCCGCTGAGCGCGCCGCGGCGGCGTCGGAGGAGACCTGCACACCGGGCGCGATCGCGCCGCCCAGGAATTCGCCTTTGGCGGACACCACGTCCACGCAAATCGACGAGCCGAAATCGATCACGATGGCGGCGGTGCCGTACTGCTGAAAAGCCGCAAGACAGTTGACGATTCGATCGGCGCCGACTTCTTTGGGATTGTCGACCAGCAGCGGGATGCCGGTGCGAACACCGGGCTCGATCAGCACATGCGGCAACGACGGCCAGTACTGTTCGAGCATCAGCCGCACCTCGTGCAGCACGGATGGAACCGTGGACAGCGCAGCCGCACCGGTGAGCTGATCGGAATCATCACCGATCAGGCCGTCGAGGGTCAGCGCCAGTTCGTCCGCGGTGATTTCGGATTCGGTGCGAATCCGCCACTGCTGCACGACCTTGGCGTGCTCCTTCGAACCGGAGAGCAGTCCGACAACGGTGTGGGTGTTGCGGACGTCGATTGCCAACAGCACGGTTAGGAGACCTTCATCGCGGCGAGACCAGCTCACCCGCGTCGGCAGGCACGAACGCCGGATCGTGGCCCAGGTCGATCGCCCGGTTGTCGGCGTCGACGAAGACGATCCTGGGCTGGTAGCTGCGCGCCTCGTCGTCGTCCATGGTCGCATAGGCGATCAGGATCACCAGGTCACCGGGATGTACGAGATGCGCTGCCGCACCGTTGATTCCGATCACGCCACTGCCACGCTGACCGGTGATCGCGTAAGTGACCAGCCGCGCGCCGTTATCGATGTCGACGATGGTCACCTGCTCGCCCTCGAGCAGATCGGCCGCGTCCATCAAATCGGCGTCGATCGTCACCGAGCCGACGTAGTGCAGGTCTGCCTGCGTGACGGTCGCCCGGTGGATCTTCGACTTCAGCATTGTTCGTAACATCAATTCCTCCAGGGTGTTTCGAAAGCCGAGACGGCGGACACCCGCCCGTCGGCGCCGACGGTAGTTCCGATGTCAATCGCGACATTGTCGAGCAGTCTGGTGTTGCCGAGCCGGGCGGCGACCAGCAACCGGCCGGCGCCGGAGTCGGGGGCCGGCCCCAGGCCGCTGTCGCGCACTTCCAGATAATCCACGTCGATCGCGGGTACCTCGGCCAGCACGGAGCCCGCGGCCCGCAGCGCCGCATCCGCACCCCGCGATGCGGCGTGCGTCCCAGCCAGCAGTGCCGCCGACAGGACGCCCGCCAATTCGCGTTGTGCAGCGTTGAGGTAGCGGTTGCGCGACGACATCGCCAGCCCATCCGTCTCGCGCACGATCGGCACACCGACCACCTGAACGTCGACGTTGAGGTCGGCGACCATCTGCCGCACCAACACCAGCTGCTGATAGTCCTTCTCGCCGAAGAAAACCCGGTCGGGCCCGACGATCTGCAACAGCTTCAACACCACGGTGAGCATCCCGGCGAAATGGGTGGGCCGGGCGGCGCCCTCGAGTTCGGATCCAAGCGGGCCGGGGTTCACGGCGGTGCGCGGGCCGTTCGGATACATCGCCACAGCGCTTGGGGTGAAGGCTATTTCAACTCCCGCACCGCGTAACAGCGCTAAATCGTCTTCGACGATCCTCGGGTAGGCCGCGAGATCTTCGTCGGCGCCGAATTGCAACGGGTTGACGAAGACCGACACCGCCACCACTGAGCCGGGCACTCGTTTGGCGGCGCGCACGAGGGCGAGGTGTCCATCGTGCAGCGCGCCCATCGTCGGCACCAGCATCACCCGTCGACCGGTATGGCGCAGCGCGCGGCTGACCTCGCCGACGTCGGTGGGGTTTGAGTAGACATTGAGTTCGCCGGCGTGGAACTTCGGCGCCGTGTTGGTGCTCACCGCGCAGAGCTCTCGAGTACCTGGAGGACTTCGTCGGGCGCATGCACGCGCTCGGCGGTGCGCAGGGCGTTGACCCGATAGGCATCTGCCAGTTGCGGGTCGACCGCGTACAGCGCGCTCAGATGACCGGCGACCACGCCGGCGTCACCGCGCGCGATCGGACCGGTGAGCGCCGCCTGCCCGCGTTGCAGGGTGTTCTCCAGCGCCGCGCGGGCCAGCGGCCCGAGGATCCGCTCGGCCACGCCGCCGGGCTGGTCGTCGACCAACTGCTGACCGAGCAGTTCGGTGCCCGACAATGCGGCCCGCATGGCATCCAGGGCGTCGG
>DASQRI010000491.1:0-7773 GCA_035642975.1 Mycobacterium sp. | reverse complement strand
GTGGTTGGAAGGTAGCTCGGCGCAGGCCGCGCAGACCAGTGCTCAGGCGAGGTTGGCGGCGGTTGCTTATGAGGGGGCTTTTGCGGCCACGGTGGCACCGTCGGTGATTGCGGCTAATCGGGCATTGCTCGCGGCGTTGGTCGCGACGAACTTCTTGGGGCAGAACACTCCGGCGATCGCGGCCACCGAGGCCCAGTACATGGAGATGTGGTTCCAGGACGGTCTGACGATGGACACTTATGCGACGGCATCCCAGCAGGCCACCGCGTTGCCGCAACATACCCCGGCGCCTACGACAAGCGATGGCGGGGTGTCCGCCAACGCGGCCGCGGCCGCACAGTCGGCCGCATCGACACCGGGCGCCGGCATCGACTCGTTAGTCACGAATCTGGGGACGCTTCTGAGCAACGTGACCTCTACGAATTTACCGACTGCGTTGACCAGCGTGCTGGGCGATGTCGGCATAACCGGGACTTTGCCGACCGACCTCGTGAGCGCGTTGAGTGCGACAGGTCTGGGCTCGCCGCTCCTTCCGGTGCAGGGGGTCTATTACACCACGATGATGGCCAGCATGCCCGCCAAAATGTTGATCAGCATGGGCAACTCGATGAACGCCAGCCAGGGGATGATGGCAAGCAATCAAACGATGTTGGCCAACGTCTCCCAAATCGTGGATGGCAAGCTGAAAGCCCTGATGGGCGGCATAACGGGCCAGATGCGGTCGGCGCTGTCGGGGGTCAGTGCCCAGCTGGCGTCGGCGCAACGGTTGGGCGGGATGTCGATACCGAACGGTTGGGCGCATGGGGCGCCGGAGATGGCGCGGGCGGCCCCAGTGCTGCCGGCCAACAGCATCAGCGCGCCGACCATGGGTACGCCCCTGCCCAACAGCCCGTACACCCAGGCCCTGATGGGTGCGCTCAACGGGCGCGGCGTGGGCGCTAACGCCGCTAAGACAGCTCCCGTGAAGGTCGAGACTCGCTCGCCGGCCGGCGGGTAAGAGGTGGGGATGCCCTTGCCGCACAACGCATTCGCACAAAACGACAACAACCTAATGACGAGTTGAGGAGATGGAGATGCCTGCACGTTTTATGACTGACCCGCACGAGATGCGGTCGATGGCGGGCCGTTTCGACGTGCACGCCCAGACGGTGGAAGACGAGGCCCGCAAGATGTGGGCGTCTTCGCAGAACATCGCCGGGGCGGGCTGGAGTGGCACCGCGCAGATGACGTCCTACGACACCATGGGCCAGATGAATCAGGCCTTCCGCAACATCGTCAACATGCTGCACGGTGTGCGCGACGGGTTGATCCGCGACGCCAACAACTACGAGAGCCAAGAGCAGGCCTCCCAGCACATCCTTTCCAGCTAGCCCGATCCTCGAAAACCCTTAGGAGAACACCATGTCGATTAGCTACCAGTTCGGCGACGTGGATGCCCACGGCGCGATGATCCGTTCCCAGGCCGCTTCGTTGGAGCGGGAGCACCAGTCCATCGTGCGCGATGTGCTGGCCGCCGGTGACTTTTGGGGCGGCTCGGGTTCGGTGGCCTGCCAGGAGTTCATCACCCAGTTGGGGCGCAACTTCCAGGTCATCTACCAACAGGCGAACTCCCACGGCCAAAACGTGCAAAACGCCGGCAACAACATGAATTCCACCGACAGCGCCGTCGGCGGCAGCTGGGCCTAACCCCCGGCTTCACGGCGTCAGCGCTGGGCGAGATCGCGACGGCGTTCGACCCCAACGCGGTAGCGGACATCACTTCGCTGCTGAGCGCCGATCTTGCCCCCAATGCCAGCGGCTGGGTCGTTGATCTGTTCTCGCTCATCTGAGATCTGACAGCACCGGGTGTGGCGCCGCGGCGGATTCTCGTAGAGGGGGATACGCCGCGGCGCTACGCCGGCTCAGACCGGGTCACGACCCCTCCACGGCTACGCAAGCGCCGAGGATCGCCGTGGAGGTGAAGTTGGCCGCGTTGGCCAGATGGTTATCGGTCGGGGTATAGGTGGGCAGCGAGGTAACGAACGCTCGGCGATACTGAGCTGACAGGTAGGCCAGGTCTTGCCAGATGGCGTTATCGCTCTGCCGGCCAAGCTGTTCCAGTTTGCCCGCATATGAGTTCATCACCGGTGCAACCGCATAGTTGACGGCCTTCTGTTCCTTGTTCCAATAGATCGCCGGAATGTTGGGATCGATTTGCTGCCATGCCGCGGTCTGCCTGCCGAACTGGTTTAACGCCGATTTCCAGTCGGGGCAAACGGCATTTTCGGTGGTGAGGAAGGGTTGCGGGTTTGCGGGGTTGCCTACCGGGGCGATATCGGACGGCGGTGCTGCAGGAGGCACCAGGGGCCCCCTGGCCCCCGCGGGACCGTCGGCGATGGCTGCGCAGATCGATCCCAGAGCAGACGACGCGCTGTTTGCGGTACCGGCCAAATTGTCGTCGGCCGGCGTGTATTTGGGGATGCGTTCGGTGTAGGCACGCGCATACGCGATGAACTGCTGATAGAGCTCGCGCATCACCCGGTGCGGCGTCAGCTTGACCAAGCCCACCGCCTGCGCGGCAGCACCGCGCATCGACTGTCCGGCTGCGGCGAATTGCGCGCGTTGCTTCGGCGTCCATGCCGAGGCCGGAACCGATCGATCGCGGTCGTTCCAAAGTCCCTGGCCGCTGTTCGCCAGCTCATTGTTGATCGATGCCCACGCCGCGCAGCTGGGGTCTTCGGTGATCACACCGACCGGACCGGTGTCCTTGACACTGGCCACCCCGGCTGCGTCCTGGCTTGAACCGTCGTCCGGGTGAGCCCCTTTCGGGCCCCCGGAATCGCCTCCTCCGAACAGCAATACCGCAGCGACGACGGTCGCAAGGACAGCCACCGCGGCCACCCCACCCATCGCCCACTTGAGGTTTTTGTTGTCATGTGGGGCGTCAGTATCAGACGTCACGGTGGTCCAGCCTAAATGACAACCGTCCCACCGCAGGCGGATTGGCAACGAGTCGACAAGACGATTGCGGCCAGTTGCAGACCGATAAGACAGTTGACATTGACTCGAACAAAGGTTCGAATAACGTATGCGGTGGGACAGCCAGGGCATCGAGGTCGATGACGGCGCGCTGCCCGGGCTCGAGCGCATCGGTTTCGTCCGCAGCGTGCGCACACCGCAGTTCGACGGCATCACATTCCATGAGGTGTTGTGCAAGTCCGCGTTGAACAGAATTCCAAAGGCCGCGGCGTTGCCTTTTCACTACACCGTCAATGGATACCGTGGATGTTCGCACGCCTGCCGGTACTGTTTCGCGCGGCCCACCCACGAGTACCTGGATCTGGACTGCGGCAACGACTTTGACACCCAGATCATCGTCAAGACGAATGTCGTCGACGTGCTGCGGCGCGAGCTGAGCCGACGGTCGTGGTGCCGCGAGACGGTCGCGCTGGGCACCAACACCGACCCGTACCAACGCGCCGAGGGCCGCTACGCCCTGATGCCCGGCATCGTCGGCGCGCTCGCCGAGTCGGGCACGCCGCTGTCGATCCTCACCAAGGGCACGCTGCTGCGCCGTGATCTGCCGCTGATCGCCGATGCTGCCGCACAGGTTCCGGTCAGCCTCGCTGTCTCACTTGCGGTCGGCGACCCAGAACTGCACAAACAGGTGGAGCCCGGGACGCCCAGCCCGCAGGCCCGCCTCGGATTGATTGAGGCGATTCGCGAGGCCGGCCTGGACTGCCACGTGATGGTGGCGCCGGTGCTGCCGTACCTGACCGATTCCGTCGGGCATCTCGACGATCTACTGAGCCAGATCGCGGCGGCCGGGGCCGCGGGTGTCACAGTTTTCGGGCTGCATTTGCGCGGATCGACCCGTGGCTGGTTCATGTCGTGGCTGGCGCGCACCCACCCGCAGCTGGTCGGACAGTATCGCGAGTTGTACCGGCGTGGAGCATATTTGCCACCGACATATCGCGACGAGCTGCGGGCCCGGGCGGCACCGCTGATCGCCAAGTACGGGCTGGGCGGCGATCAGCGGCGACTCGAGGTTGCCCCGCGGCCCGCCGTCGAGGCTCAGCAGCCGACGCTGTTCTGAGCTAGTTGAGGTTCGGCGCCCGGAAAGTGTCGCACTGATTGGGGTCGCCGGTCTGGTAGCCGACGGTGAACCAGTGCTGACGCTGCTCTGAGGAGCCATGGGTCCACGACTCGGGGTTGGTACGCCCGGTGGCGGCCTTCTGAATGCGGTCGTCGCCCACCGATGCCGCCGCCGACAGCGCGTCGGCAATGTCCTTGTCGCTCAACGGCTCTAGGAAAGGCACCCCGGTACTCTCCTGCTTGACGGTTGAGGCGTAGTGCGCCCACACCCCGGCATAGCAGTCGGCCTGCAACTCGGTGCGCACGCCGTTACCGCTGGCGCCTTGCGCGCCCTGCTGGGCGCGGCCGAGTGATCCCTGCAGATCCTGCACGTGGTGGCCGAACTCGTGGGCCACCACGTACTCCTGCGCCAATGGTCCACCGCTGGAACCGAATTGGGTGCGCAGTACGTCGAAGAAGCCGGTGTCGAAGTAGGCGGTCTGATCCACCGGGCAGTAGAACGGCCCGACCTCGGTGCTGGCCGGTCCGCAGCCGGTGTTGACCTGACCGCTGAACAGCCGCACCCGCGGCCGGGTGTACCCGGGCATCAGCTGCTTCCAGACCGCGTCGACGGAGTTGCCGGTGGCGATCACGCGGCACTGCACATATTGGTTGGCGTCGGCGCCGGTGCGGCACTTACTGAGATCGAACCCGGGTGCCGCGTCTTGGCTGGGGCTCGCGGGGATCTGCGTCGCCACTTTGCCGGGGTCGACCCCGAGCAGCAGGGCCACGACGATGAACAGCAGTCCGCCCAGTCCACCACCGATGGCGATGCCCCGGCCGCCACCGCCGGACGCCGACGTCGTGCTGGTGTCGATCTGCATACCCTCGTTGAAGGTCATCGCACTCTCCGTTGCGTGTACGTCGTGGCTCCCAAGAGCTCCTAGCCCGGCGAGATCAGCTTCGCACACTACGATTCAGGCGTGCCTGCGGTTGCTGAAGTTCCTCCGCTTGCGCACACGACGGTCGGCGCACTTCGCGGCACCGTCGAGGGCGGCGTCGCGGTGTGGCGCGGTGTGCCCTATGCGCAGCAACCCGTGGGCGAGCGTCGATTCGCGGCGCCGGCACCGCTGTCGCCGTGGACCGGCGTGCGTGACGCCGTCGAGCACGCGCCGCTGCCGCTGCAGAGCCGGTCGATGGTTGCCGGCGATCGCCATGACCCCAAGATCCGCGACGAGGCCTGCCTGACGGTGACGGTGTGGTCAGCGGATGCGTCCGGCTCGCTGCCGGTGATGGTGTGGATTCCGGGTGGAGCGTTCCTCAATGGCGCGGGACAACTACAGCTCTACAACGGGTCGCGGCTGGCCGCCAAGGGCAACGTGGTGGTCGTCAACGTGACCTACCGAGTCGGGGTGTTCGGCGGTTTCGAGCTGGGCGATCTCGGCAACGGCTTCGAAAATAACCTGTGCCTGCGCGACCAAATCGCGGCGTTGGCCTGGGTGCGCGACAACATTGGCGCCTTCGGCGGTGACGCCGGGCGAGTCACCGTTTTCGGCGAATCTGCCGGCGCCACTTCCGTATTGGCGCTGATGGCTAGTCCAGCCGCCGACGGCCTGTTCGGCCGGGCGATCGCCCAGAGCCCCGCCTTGCCGCTGATCGCCGACCACGCGGCGCGCGCCGAGCAGGCGCAGCGGTTTCTGGGCCGACTTGGGGTGAGCGCGGCGGAGTTGAAAGCGCTGCCACAGCGCGAATTGCGGCGGGCCGCGGGGGAGTTGCAGTTGGCGAGCGTGGCAGCGACGCCGACGCTGGCACACGGTCTGACCTACGGTGTCGATCTGTTACCGCGGCATCCCATCGAGGCGGCGCGGGCCGGCGCGGCGGCTCGGATCCCGCTGATCATCGGCACCAACCGAAACGAGGCGTCGCTGTTCGCCCGGGACAAGCCACCGATGCTGCCGACGACGCCGGCCACCATCGACCAGTATTTCGCGCGGCGGGCTCCGGAGGCCCAGGCGCGGGTGCTGGCGGCCTACCCCGGCTATCCACGCCGCCGTGCGCTGGAGGCCATCGGCGCTGACGCGATGTTCGTAGCCCCGACTTGGGCGTTCGCCGACGCGTACAGTGCGCATGCGCCGACGCATGTCTACCGCTTCGACCACACGCCGTTGACGCTGCGGGCGGTCGGTCTGGGCGCGGTGCACGGCAGCGAGATCGTGCACATCACTCACAATTACGGCTGTCATCTTGGCCGACGACTGCACCCGCTCGGCAGTGTGCTGACGCCCGCGGTCGGCCGCCGGATGCAGCGGACCTGGTTGGACTTCGCCACCGAAGGCTGGTCCGGCGACCAGACGTGGTCTGACGTCTGGTCCCGTTATGACACGGCGCGGCGGGCCATCCGCGTCATCCGGTCGGCGTCCGACGTCGTCGTCGACGACCCGGACGCGGCCCGTCGCTCGGCGTGGGATGGGGTGTATTGATTTCACCGCGGCCGCTGGCGCTTTGGGGCTTCGCCACTAACCCGGGCCATCGCTGGCCGCCGCGAGCAGGGGGACAAGGACGTCGCTGATCGGGGTCGCGATGCCGTGGGCGCGGGCCTTGCGGATGATCACCCCGTTGCGGATGTCCCACTCCATCGGCCGGCCGGCTTCGCGGTCGGCCAGGATCGAGGTGCCCATATCGGTGGGTGCCTGACGCAACATCTCGACCGTGCCCTCGGCGACGTCGTCGCCCAGCTGCGCGCCCGCCGCGCGGGCGACCGCCAAACATTCGGCGGCGTAGTGGCCCGCGAGAGCGGCCAGGTCGTCGCGGCGGAACATTCCCGCCCGTCGCCCGGTGAGCACCATCAGGCCGGCCACCGCGTTCACCAACAGCTTGCGCCACAGGGCCGTGTTGAAGTCGGGGTCGCAGTCGGCCGTGCCGCCCGCGCCGCGCCACAACTCGGCGAACGTGCTCGCTGCCGGCCCGGCCGGCAGCGACAGCCGCGCTTCGGTGCGCAGTCGCACCCACCCGTCGGGCTGAGTCTCGGCGGAAAACCAGACGATGCCCGCGATGACGGTCGACGACGGGCAATGCGGCTGCACCTGTTCGACTTGCTCGACGCCGTTCTGCAATACGACAACGATGGTGTGCTCATCACACAGCCGGGTCAGCCACTGACCTGCGTCGGCGTTTTGGGTGGCTTTGACCGCCATCAGAACCAGCCCGACCGGGCCGGCGATCTCGGCGGGATCGGTGCAGACCGGGCCGGGCACCACGATCGGTTCGGCGCCGTCGGGCCGCAATTCGATCTGCGGTCGCGGTGTCCGCCCGCAGACCAGCACCGGGTGACCGGCTGCATACAGGTGTGCGGCCACCGTTGTACCGACGGCGCCCGGGCCGACAACTGCAATATCCATGACGATCCTCGAAACTACCGCCTCTAGACTGGGCTGTCGTTTCCACCTTCTAGAAGGAGTATTCGTGCTGCGCAGTCACGCCGCGGGATCGTTGCGGGCCACCGACGCCGGGCACAAGGTGACGTTGGCCGGGTGGGTCGCGCGTCGGCGCGACCACGGCGGGGTGATCTTCATCGATCTGCGCGACGCGTCGGGGGTGTCTCAGGTGGTGTTCCGGGCCGCCGACGTGCTGGCCCAGGCCCATCGTCTGCGCGCCGAATTCTGCGTCGCCGTCGAAGGTGTCGTCGAGATCCGCCCGGAAGGCAATGCCAACCCCGAGATC
>DASQRI010000490.1:0-18714 GCA_035642975.1 Mycobacterium sp. | reverse complement strand
GTCGAGAGTGTTGACCACCTCGCCCTGGTGTTTGATGTCCAGCGACAACAGCGGCTCGTCACACAGTAGGAGCTTCGGGGTCCCGACCATAGCCTGGGCGATCCGTAGGCGTTGCTGTTCCCCGCCGGAGAGCCGCCCGATCGGGGCGTCAGCAAACCGGGTCGCCCCGACAGCGTCGATCGCCGCCTGCACGCGGAGCCGACGCGCCGAGCTGGGCAGACTGATGCCCCAGCGGTGGCCGTCGAGCCCCAGCCGGACCAGGTCGGTGCCCCGGATCGGCAGATCACGGTCGAAGCCCTTCTGTTGCGGGATGTAGCCGATTGTCTCGCTGCCGCGCCGCGGCGCGGCCCCGCACACTCGCGCCACTCCCGTTGACAGGGCGATCAACCCGAGGAGCACCTTGAGCAGCGACGTCTTGCCGCAGCCGTTGGGACCGAGCACCGCGAGAAACTCGCCCGGAGCCACCGCCAGGTCGACGTTTTGCCAGAGCGGCCGCGAGCCGTAGCCCAGCCCCGCGGCGCAAAGCTGCACGGTCGGCGGCGCGGTTTTGACGTCGGGCAAGCGGGCCATCTGGCTACTGCCCTAGTGCCTGGGCTACCTGGTTGACCTGCCCCAGCTGCCATTGCTGAAAGTTTGAGTCGGCGGGCGGTAGCGTCTCGGTCACTCCGACGATCGGCACACCGCTTTGCCGCGCGAGGTTTTTCAACGCCTCGACGGCCGGGCTGTCGGTTTGCTCGTTGTACAGCAGGACCGTGATGGCTTTGCTGCTCACCGCGGTGTCCATCGCCGCGTTGTCGGCGGGACTGGGGTCGTTGCCGTCCTCGATCGCCCGGGCGAACGAGGTCGGGGTAGCCAGTTTCAGTCCGGCGGCATCGACGAGGTAGCCCGGCACCCGCTCGGTGTACGCGACACGGGCTCCAGGGTGCTTCGCTTTGATGTTGGCGATCGCGGCGTTAATGGGCGCCAGGCTATCGCCAAAGGCTTTCGCGTTCGCCGTGAAGGTGGCCGCATCGCCCGGCGCGAGCGCACCGAGCTGCACAGCGATCGCCGAGGCGACCCCCGGGAGCTTCGCGATGTCGTACCAGATGTGCGGGTTGGCGTCAGGCCCTGAAATCCCCATCACGTCGGCTGCGGTTAGGACCTTGCGATTCGGGTTCGGCGACGCCGACAGCAGCCTGTTCATGAACTCGTCGTAACCCAAGCCGTTGACAATCACGAATTGAGCCGAGCTGACGGCAGCAGCGGTTTTTGCGTCGGACTCATACAGGTGCGGGTCGGCATTCGGGTCAGTGATCACCGAAGTGACGTTGACATGATCGCCGCCGATCTGCCTGGTGATGTCGCCCCAGAAATTCTCAGCGGCCACCACGTTCACGCGAGTCCCCTGCCGACTGGCTGATGTCGTTGACGGGATCGACGACGAGTGCGGACCGCAGCCGGTTATCGCCACGGCGACGCTCGACAGGGTCGCAGCAAAGGTCACTCTGACCCGGTGACGGGTTCGTGCAGTCACAGCAGGCTCCCACTAGGGTCGTTGAACCGAGATGAAAACGATTATCACTACCATATTCGGTGAGGCGGGCACCTGGGACCTGTTCGACCGCGCGACAGGCGCCGGCCCAGGCTACCCGTCCCAACTCATCTTGATCAGGTGGCCGAACGCCTTTAGGTTCTTCAGCGATTCGCCGCGGGACGCCCCGCCCTCCCAACTCCTTCCCCATGGCGGTCGGTCCCCATGGTGGCCCTCGCCTCGGCGGTCGCACAAAAGCGAAATCGGGCGTCTACCGACGCGGTGAGGTGGTCACACAGGAACCCACCGCTGGCGATGCAGACATACAGTTACCACGTAATCGCATACCAATGCAGCGCCGCCGTGAGTTTCCCACGGTGGTAATCCAGACGCTGCAACGCCTCCTGCATGTGTTCGATGGGGCAGGCGATCGATTCCGGCAAGACGCCCAGCGCCCAATAAGCTGCTGCGTGTTCTGGCTCGCTTTCCGCAGCCGTCCGCGATCCCCGCTTACCTGATCGGGGTCGGCATCCGGCCTGAACACGCTCCGGAGCAGGGCGGCTTACGCGTCGTCTTCGTCGATTTGATGCTCGACTTCTCCGCATCGCGCTCCGCGCTCTGCATCGTCGTCTTCGATCAGGTGGGCGAACGCCTCCAGGTTCTTCAGCGACTCGCCGCGAGACACCCGCCACTCCCATTCCTTCTGGATCGACGACTTGAAACCCAACTCCAGCAACGTGTTGAAGTCGGTGTCCACCGCTTCGAGCACTTGGCCCAGCACGCGGTCGATTTCGGCGGCGTCCACCGATGCCAACGCCATGCGACCCACCAGGTAGATATCGCCGACGTTGTCCAGTGTGTAGGCGACACCGTAGAGGCGGCGGTTGCGTTTGAGCAGAAACCGGTAGACGCCTTCGTGGTTCTCGTCGGGCTGGCGGCAGACAAACGCCTCGATACGCACCGAGTGCTCGCCAATGCTCAGGATGGTGTTGGTCTTGAGCTTGCGCTCGCCGGGCAATTCCACGATCAGTCCCGGCAATCCGCCGTGGGCGCCCTCGTGCCGCGAGTACGTCAGCTGGTTCGACTCCAGGGTGTCTTCGATCAACTGCTGGACGTGAGTCACCGGCGCCGCGCCGCGATCTCCGTTCGACGGTGTCACGCCCACGCCTTCCTGCGCGACGGCCGTCGTGCGGCCCGCCGCGACGACAGGTCGCGCACCGGACGGCGGGCGGTGAAGTCACTGATCGCGTGCCGATAGCTGGCCATCAGCGCATCAACGGTGGCGTCCCAGGAGAACTTTGCCGCATGCTCGACCGCCGAGCGGCTCATCGCCCAGGCCCGCGGCTCGGCGCCGAGCCGCAACAGGTTGTCGATCGCGTGCGCCCACCTGTCGACGTCATGGCCGGACACCAGCGTGCCGCTCACCCCGTCGCGCACCGCCACCGGCAGTCCGCCGACAGCGGCCGCCACCACCGGCGTCCCGCACGCCTGGGCCTCCAGGGCGACCAAACCGAACGACTCCGAATAGCTGGGCACCGCGACCACGTCGACCCCCTGGAACAGGGTGGCCAGGTTTTCCCGGGACTGCGGCGGCAGGAACGTCACGCGGGCAGTGATACCCAATTCGTCGGCGAGCCGAACAAGGCCGTCCGGGGCGGCCAGCCCGCTGCCGGACGGTCCGCCGGCGATGACGACGTGCACCCGCGGCAGTTTGGCCGCCGCCCGCAGCAAGACGTCCGGCCCCTTCAGCGGTTGGATGCGCCCGACGAAGGCCACCACCTTCTCGTCGGCCGGCAGCCCCAGCTTGGTCCTGGCCGCGTGGCGGTCACCGGGACGGAAGGCGTCCAAGTCGACACCGGGGTGCGCGACGTCGATCCGGGCGGGGTCGGCGTGGTGCAGCGAAACGAGTTGCGCCACCTCGTCATCGGTGTTGGCGATCAACCGGTCGGCTTCGTCGACAACCTGCTGTTCGCCGACCGTGCGCAGCGGCGGCTCGGGGGTGTCGCCGTCGGCCAGCGCGGCGTTCTTGACCGCGGCCAGGGTGTGCGCGGTGTGCACCAGCGGCACCGACCAGCGGTCCCTGGCCAGCCACCCGACCTGACCGGACAGCCAATAGTGCGAGTGCACGATGTCGTAGTAGCCGGGTTCGTGGGCGGCTTCGGCCCGCAGCACTCCGGCGGCGAACGCGCACAGCTGGGTGGGCAGGTCGTATTTGTCGAGGCCCTCGAATGGCCCGGCCACCACGTTGCGCACCAGCACACCGGGCGCCACCCGCGCGATAGGCGGATCGGTGGACGCGGTGGCCCGGGTGAAGATCTCCACCTCCACACCGCGGCGGGCGAGATGAAGCGCGCTTTGCAGCACGTAGACGTTCATCCCGCCGGCGTCGCCGACACCCGGCTGCGCCAGTGGCGACGTGTGCACCGCCAGCACCGCGACGCGGCGCGGATCGATCAGCTCGGAGGTGTCCGCCCGGGACAGGTCAGTGTGGCCCACCTTGTCATCTTTGCAGGACCGCCCGGGCTTACCCCGAAGACACAGGTCAAGCCGGTGTCTCCGTGGCGACCTCGTACGCGGGCACCGGCGGCTGGGCCCGGCGCATGGCGCCGAGCGGGTCAGCGTAGAGCCCGGCGAGCGATACGATGCCCGCCCCGGCCTCTTGCACCCGGTTGCCGAACGCCGTCACCCGAATGTCGCGCGGCGGCAACACCGAACGTGCCGCGAAAGCCGCCTCCAGATGCTCCATGCCCTCGGGATATTCGGTGAACGCCTGGCCGCCGACCACCAAATCGTCGGGGTTGAGCAGGTCGCGCAGCAACGCGACCGCTTCACCGAGCACCCTGGCCCGCTCGGCCAGCAGGTCTTTGGCTTGCTGGTTGCCGCCGCGCGCGGCCCGCAGCAGCTCGGTGACGGCCACGCCCGACCCGCCGCTGCGGGTGGGCAGGATGCGCATCCGCCGCGCGGCGGCCAGCACCGCCTCATCGCTGACGGTGGATTCCAAGAGCCCAGAACCGCCGAGCAGGTCCGATTGGGCGGGCAGGTTGGTGATGGTGCCCGGCCCGCTGGCCGGGCTGTGCACCCGGCCGCCGATCATCAGCGCATAGCCGACCGTCTCGCGGGCGTAGACGTACAGGCTGGTCGACGCGTTCGGCCCGAATCGGCGCATCCCGAGCAGCAGCTCCGCGGCGGCCATCGCGTCGACGTGCGATGCCACCGAGACCGGTAGCCCCAGCGCCTCGGCGATCACCGGTCCGACCGGCGCGTCTCGCCAGCCCAGCCGGGTGTGGTCGACGTGCCCGGTGGCGGCATCGACCGTCCCGCCGATCGCGACGCCGACCCACAGCGCGTGCCGTCGGTGCCAGCGCCTCAGGTAACGCCCGGCGCCGTCGGCCAACGAGGCCAGCGCCGCCCCCTGAGCACTGCGCGGTGTCGGGGTCTCGACGGCGTCGAGGGTGCGGCCGAACAGGTCGGTGGCCACGATGCTGGTCGTTCGTGCCCCGATGTGGATGCCGAGCGTCAGAAACGGCTCGTGGTTGACCTCGACGGGCACCCGGGGCCGCCCGATCGCGCCGGAGACTGCCAGGTCAGCACGTTCACGCAGGATGCCCGCGTCCAGCAGCGCGATGACCTGGCGGTTTACCGTCGCAATGGACAGCGAGGTGACCTGGGCGATGACGTCGCGGCCGATCGGGCCGCGCAGCCGCACGGCCCGAAACACCGACGATGCGGCGGCGTCGGAGAGTTGCAGCGAGGGTGCCACCACGCGGTGACGGCCAGGGGATCGTCGCCTGGTGGCCGCGAGGTGATTGTGAGAGTGGGAGGTGAGAGTTGTTGAGCGCACGTGCGGTGTCCTTGTCCGAGTTCCGATGGCGGTCACTGGGCCGCGCCATGGTTCGCTCAGGCGCGGCTGTTTGCGCGGCAACAACACGCGCAGTCTGCGAAACAACACGCAGACAGACCGCCGAGCAGGGCACTGATGTACACACGAGGAATTTAGCACGGTTATTAGAGTTGGTCAGATGACTAGCGCAGAGCCGTCTCCGACGGGCACCATCGGCCACGACGACGAGCGTCCCGTCGCGGTTGTCACCGGCGCCAGCGCGGGGATCGGTGAGGCAACCGCGAGAGTGCTTGCCGCGCAGGGCTTTCACGTGGTTGCGGTGGCGCGACGAGCGGACCGGATCGAGGCACTGGCCGCCGAGATCGACGGAACCGCCATTGTGGCCGACGTCACTGACGGTGACGCGGTGGACGCGTTGGCCGGCCGGCTCAGCAGGGTCGACGTGCTGGTCAACAACGCCGGCGGAGCCAGGGGCCTGGAACCGGTGGCCGACGCCGACCTGGAGCACTGGCGATGGATGTGGGAGGCCAACGTGCTGGGCACCCTGCGGGTCACCCGTGCCCTGCTGCCCAAGCTGATCGACTCCGGCGACGGGCTGATCGTCACTATCACCTCGATCGCGGCGATGGAGGTCTACGACGGCGGGGCCGGCTATACCGCAGCCAAGCACGCGCAGGGCGCGCTGCACCGCACGCTGCGCGGTGAGCTACTCGGAAAACCCGTGCGGCTCACCGAGATTGCGCCCGGCGCGGTCGAAACGGAGTTCTCGCTGGTGCGCTTCGGCGGTGACCAGCAGCGCGCCGACGCGGTCTATACCGGCATGACGCCGCTGACGGCTGCCGACGTCGCCGAGGTGATCGGCTTCGTGGCGTCTCGGCCGCCGCACGTCAACCTCGACCAGATCATCATCCGGCCACGCGATCAGGCCAGCGCGACGCGTAGGTTCACCCACCCGGACCCGGGCTAGACGTGGTCGGGGTGCCCGACAACGTCGGCGCGTCGCGGGGGGTGGCCGGGGCGCTGTGCGGAATCGACACCGGCGACGGCTTGGCTCCGCTCGCCGGCGGCAGCGCCGACATCCCCACCCAGGTGTCCCAGTCCACGGCCCAGTCCCAGATGTCGCCGTCGGAGTAGGACAGCTCGATTGTGCTACCGGTCACCTCGACCGGGTCGCCGTAGATCGCGCTGCCGAAATACTGCTGGGCATCAGACGTCGAGAGGTTGATGCAGCCGTTGGTGACGTTGGTATTGCCCTGGGCGCCTGCACTCGAAGGGTTGGCGTGGATGAACTCGCCGTTGTTGGAGATCCGCACGGCCCAGCGTTCGTGGATGTGGTTATAACCGGCGGCCGGGTTGGACATGTAGAAGTCGGAGTACTTCTCGCTGACCACATGGATTCCGTTGCGCGTGACGTTGCGGGCTTTGTCGGCTTCGCCGTAGCTGCACGGGAAGTCCATGATGACGCCCTCGTCGCGGACCACCTGGATGCGGTGCGACGAGACTTCGGCCTTGACCAACTGACGGCGACCAATGTCGAAGCTCAGGCTCATGTCCTGCTTGCCGTAGGCGCCGTCGCCGAAGGCCAGGCCGTAGAGCTTGGCGTCGACGTTGACCTTGGTGCCGGCCGGGTAGTACTCGCGGCTGCGGTAGTGCACGCGGGCGCCCCCGACCTCGTCGGGCAGCCAGGCCCAGCTGCCTTCGACGGGCGGCTCGGTGGTGATCTTCAACGCCCGCTCGACGGCGGCCTTGTCGGCGATCGGCGCGTCGAACTGGATGATGATCGGCGCCGCGACCCCGACGGTCTGCCCGTCGGCGAGCTGGAACCCGCCGTCGATCACCTTGGTGGGGGCGACCGTCGTCAGCTTGCCCTTCACCGCGATGGCCTTGCCGTCGTGGCCGACCACGGATCCGCCCCAGGTGTAGGTGGCGTCGTAGCCGAGCGGCTCGGTGAGGGTGTAGATGGTGCGGTCCCGGTTGAGTGTGCCGGCAACGACCTTGCCGTCCGGGTTGGTCAGCGCGACGTGTTGGAACCAGCCGTCGCGGACCTCGACGCTGATCGGCGTGGTGGGCAGCACATCGGTGGTCTTGTCGGCCGGGCGGAACGTCACGCTGGCTTCGGCCGGTGGCTGGGCCTTTTTCGACTGCTTGGTCGACCCGCCGAAGCACGCGGCCAACACATTGGGCGCGAAGACGCCGACGGCCAGGGTCGTCAAGGCCCGGCGCCGGGTGACCGGCGACAAACCGCGCTCTGTCTCCACGACAATCCAAGATACCGGCGAAAATGACCCCACTCGCGCACCCGCACGCTACAGAGAGCAGCCGACCAGCACCGGCTCGGGCATAAGTGTGACACCAAACACATCGCGGACCCCGTCGCGCACGGTGCGCGCCAACGCCACCACGTCGCCGGCGCTGGCGCCGCCGCGGTTGGTCAGAGCAAGCGCATGCTTGGTGGACAGCCGGCAGCGTGCCGTGTCGACGTCGGGATAGCCCTTGCCGAAGCCGGCCTGTTCGACCAGCCAACCCGCGGCCAGTTTGACACCGTCCGGGGCCGGATAGTGCGGCACCGGCCGATCCGATTTGTCGGCCAGCGCCCGATAATGCTGTTCCGCAACAACGGGATTGGTGAAGAACGATCCGACGCTCCAGGTGTCGTGGTCAGCCACGTCGAGCACCATGCCCTTTGCGGCGCGCAGCGTCAGCACCGCATCGCGCACCGCCGCGGGATCGGCCCGCTCCCCAGCCATCGCGTCCATCGCGGTCACCAACTCGCCGTAGCGCAGCGGCGCGCTGCGACCCGAGGCGTCCAGGGCGAACTCCACCTCCAAGACGGTGGCCGCCTCCGAGTGCTTGAGCACGCTGCTGCGGTACCCGAAACCCAACTCGCTCGCCGGCGCCCAGCGCACCACCCCGCTGCGCCGGTCCAGTAGCCGGACCTGGGTGATGGTCTCGGCCACCTCGGCTCCGTAGGCGCCGACGTTCTGCACCGGGGTGGCGCCCGCCGAGCCGGGAATGCCCGACATGCACTCCAGCCCGCCCAGGCCCGCGGCGATGGTCGCAACGACCACGTCGTCCCAGACCGCGCCGGCCTCGGCCCGCACGACGTTCCCGTCGACACGGATGTTGTTGGCGGCCAACCGAACTACGGTCAGATCGGTCAGCGTGTCGGCGATCACCAGGTTCGAGCCGCCGGCCAACACCAGCAGCGGCCGGCGGCTTTCGCTGTCGAGCTGCCGCAGGGTCGCGACCACCTGCTCGGTGCTGGTGCAGGTGATGACCCGCGACGCGACCGGTCCGACTCGCAGTGTGGTCAGCGGCGCCAACGGCACCGCCTCGTCGACGCGCGCACCCGCGAAAAGCGTTCCGACATCGCGCGGTTTCATGAGTCTTGACGGTAGCCTGACCTGCTATGCCGCGTTCTTTCGACATGTCCACCGACTACGGGGCCAGCGTCGAAGAGGTGCTACGCGCCTTCAGCGAGGAGCAGTACTGGCTGGCCCGGCTCGCCGACTCGGGTGTCGACGACGCGACGCTGGATTCGATGCAAATCGGCGGTTCGTCCGGAGACGACGGCACCATCGACGTGATCACCACACAAGTGCTGCGCAGTGATCGGCTGCCGGGTGTGGTCACCCAGTTTCACCGAGGCGATCTGTGCATCCGCCGTGAGGAGCGTTGGGACCCGATCACCAACGGCTCTGCGGCCGCGACAGTTACCGGCTCGATCCTGGATTCCCCGGCGTCGTTGACCGGGACCGCGGTGCTCGAGCCGGTGGACTCCGGCGGCGCACGGCTGATGTTTCGCGCCACCGTCGAGGTGCGGGTCCCGCTGGTCGGCGGCAAGTTGGAGAACTTCATCGGCAGCCAACTCGTCGATTTGCTGATCGCCGAGCAGCGCTTCACCACCATGTGGATCGGCCAAACCGCCTGACTCGCCAACCGTAGGCTGCAGGCATGCGGATAGCGGTGGCCCAGATTCTCAGTGGCAACGACCCGGCGGACAACCTGCAGGTGGTGCGGGAGTACACCGGTCGGGCCGCCGACGCCGGCGCACAGTTGGTGGTGTTCCCGGAAGCGACCATGTGCCGATTCGGGGTTCCGCTGGCGCCGATCGCCGAGCCGGTCGACGGGCCGTGGGCAGACGGCGTGCGCCGGATCGCGGCCGACGCGGGCATCACGGTGATCGTCGGCATGTTCACCCCGGCCGACGGCGGGCGGGTGGCCAACACGCTGCTCGCGGTGGGCCCGGGCACACCGAATCAACCCGACAGCCACTACGACAAGATTCACCTCTACGACGCGTTCGGGTTCACCGAGTCACGCACCGTCGCGCCGGGGCGCGAGCCGGTGGTGATCACCGTCGACGGCGTCGGGGTGGGGCTGAGTACCTGCTACGACCTCCGCTTCCCCGAACTGTTCACCACGCTGGCGCGTCGCGGCGCGCAGCTGATCGTGGTCAGCGCGTCGTGGGCCGCCGGCCCCGGAAAGCTCGAGCAATGGACGCTGCTGGCTCGCGCCCGGGCGCTGGACTGCACCAGCTACATCGTCGCGGCGGGGCAGGCCGACCCTGGCGAGCCGCTGGCCTCCAGCGCACCGACCGGGGTGGGCGGCAGCCTGGTGGTCTCGCCGTTCGGCGCAGTGGTGGCCGCAGCGGATGCCGATCCGCAGCTGCTGGTCACCGATCTCGCCCTCGATCAGGTGACGAAGGCCCGCGAGACGATCGCGGTGCTGCGCAACCACTCAGCGCTCGCTCATGCCGATAAGGCAGAATCGCCGGGGTGACGAATCCGCAGGGACCCCCACCACAGGACCCGTCGGTATGGGCTCGTCCGGAAGGCAACTATCCGCCCACCCGGCCGACGCCGCACGCCGGTCAGTCGCATGAATCACCGGCGCAGCCGCCCCCGCAGAGCTTTCCGCCCCCCACCCTCGAATTCCCTGCTACCTCGCCGCACAGCCAGCCGCCGCCGCAGGACACCGCAGCTCCGGTGAAATCCAAACGGCGATTCCTCGACTTCCTCCGTGATCCGGTATCGGTCATTCTGGTGCTGGTCATCCTGGCGGCGTTAGGCATCGCCGGGCTGGTCGGAGGGGAACTGTATGCCCGCAACCGCGCCGACAGCGTGGTAGCCACCGCGACTTCATGCGTGACAAAGGACCAAACCAAGAAAGTGTCCTTCGGTCCGGTTCCCTTTCTGTGGCAACACATCACCGGGCACTACCGCAACATCTCGATCCAAACCGCAGGCAACCAGATCCGCAACGCCAAGGGCATGACGGCCGACATCAACATCAATGACGTCGATCTACACGGCAACGCTGACTCAAAGGGCACCATCGGCAAGCTGGATGCCACCATCAGCTGGAAGTCGGACGGGATCCAGGAGACCGTGCAGGATTCCCTCCCGTTCATCGGCGGCCTGGTGAACAGCGTCACCACCAACCCCAGCGCCGGCACCATCGAGCTCAGCGGGGCGATGGGCCTCGGCAGCGTCAGCGTCAAGCCGCAGACCGTCGACGGCGAGCTGTCGCTGCAGGTCGTCAACGTCACCGCGTTGGGCGTCACCGTGCCGCGCGAGACCGCGCAGGCGGCGCTGGACACCTTCACCTCGGCGCTGCTCAAGCAGTATCCCCTGGGCATTCACGCCGACAGCGTGCAGGTCACCAATGACGGTGTGGTGGCACACTTTTCGACGCAGAATGCCTCAATTCCGGCAGCGCAATCCGACCCCTGCTTTGCCCATCTTTAAGGCGGCCCACCGATGACGAATCCGCAAGGACCCTCCGACGGCGGTCCGCCGGACAACGGCCGTCCGCCCAAGCCAGCCGGGCCGCCTAACCGGGGCTTCCCGCCGCGCCGTCAGCCCCCACCGCCGTCCGAAATGCCCACTCGGAACATTCCGCAACCCGGTCGGCCGCAGCCACCGCCTGCCCGCGATGTCCGACGGCCACAGCAGCCCGCACGCCCCTCCGGTCGGCCGCCGCAGCAGCCGGGTCTGCCGCCTAACCCGCGGCCGCAACAGCCCGGTCCCCCACCGCATGCGCACGAGCAGCTGACCACCCGAATTTCGATACCCACGCCGCCACCGCCATCGGCAGACGCGCCGGCGACGCCCAAACGCCGCCTTTTCGCCAACCGGACGTCGCTGCTGCTGATCCTGTTGATCGTGCTGCTGCTCGTCCTCGCAGTGCCGATCGGCGCCGAGCTGTACACCCGCCACGTCGCGAGCAGCAAGGTGGCTCAGGCAGTGCAATGCGAGGTGCAGGACAGCGCGAACGTGTCGTTCTCGCCGGTGCCGCCGGTGCTGTGGCAGTACCTCACCAAGGACTACAGCGACATCTCCGTGCAGACCGCGGGCAATCAGGTGCGGTCGGCCAAGGGCATGAAGGTGAGCCTGGACATCCGCGACCTTAAACTCAACAACACCAACAACTCTCAGGGCACGATCGGGTCGGTGAACGGTACCGTCACCTGGTCCGCGGACGGCATCAAGCAGTCGATCCAGGACGCCCTCCCGGTGCTGGGCAAGTTTGTCACCGGCGACGTCACCACCAACCCCGGTGATGGCACCGTCTCACTGAAGGGCACGTTCGACAGCGCTACCGTCAAGCCGCAGATCGTCAACAACGGGCTGTCGCTGCAAGTGGTCAGCTTGACTGCGCTGGGTTCCACGATGTCCACGACCACGGTGCAACAGGAACTGGACGCCCTGACCTTGAAAGCGACCCAGAACTATCCGCTGGGCATCCACGCCGACAGCGTGAAGGTCACCAACACCGGGGTGGAGGGCACCTTCTCGACCAGCAATGCGACCATCCCCACCGGTGGCAGCCAGGATCCCTGCTTCGCCAACCTCTAGCTCAGCCCAGACCGTCGAGGACGGCGCGGGTGCCCGACAGTCCCAGCCGGGTCGCGCCCGCGTCGAGCATCGCCAGCGCGGCGTCCGCGTTGCGGATCCCGCCGCTGGCCTTGATCCCCAGCCGTCCGCCGACGGTGTCGGCCATCAGCGCGACCGCGGCCACCGACGCACCGCCGGCAGGATGAAAACCCGTCGACGTCTTCACGAAATCCGCGCCGGCGTCTTCGGCCGCCCGGCACACGTCGACCAGTGTCTGCTCGCCGGCAAGCGACAACAGCGCCGCCGACTCGACGATCACCTTGAGCACGGCACCGGGTACGTCGGCGCACACCACCGCGATCTCTGACCGCACCGCGTCGATGTCGCCGGCCAAGGCCGCGCCGATGTCGATGACCATGTCGATCTCGCTGGCGCCGGCCGCCACCGCCAGCGCTGCTTCCCGCCCCTTCAGCTCGGGCAGATGCTTGCCGGACGGAAAACCCGCGACCGCCGCGACCGGTACCCCGGCGCCGGTCGCGACGGACACCATCGACGGCGAGACGCAGACGGCGTAGACGCCCAACTCCGCGGCTTCGGCCGCGACCGCGGCCACCTCGGCGGCAGTCGCCTCGGGTTTGAGCAGGGTGTGGTCGACGAGGGCCGCCACCTGGTCGCGGGTCGGTCGGCCGGACATCAGAACGGCTCGCGCCCGCCGCCGGGATTGCAGCCGGCGCCCACCATCGTCGCGTCGTCGACGACCGGTCGCCACGGCTCCAGGTTCCAGCTGGGTTTGCCCGGTTGGAGAACTTCGGCCAGCTCCCAATGGCAGAGGAACTGCTGGCGCATGCCGGGGGTACCGGCGTCGGGCGCCACGGCGAGCACCTCGGACCAGGCCTCGTCGGCTTCGGGACCCGCCGATCCGCGTTGCCTGGCGGCCGCGCGTCCCGACGCGGTCGGATAGACCCGCAGGCTGGACAGTTGATTCCACTGCGACCACTGGGCGTGATCGATGAACGGCGGCGGATAGGCCAGCGCGGTCGATCCCGCAGAACCGGGATCAGCCGACGCGGAAGCGACACCCAACAGCGTGCTGATCACCGTCGCCGCGAGGAGCCAAGCTCGCATACCGCTATCGCGACTTGCCTTGGATCTCAAGAAGTTTGGGCCGCACATCGACCAAGTAGACGCCTGCTGCGCAGGCGGCGGCGACAGCACCCATCACGCTAAGCAGGTAAGCCACCGGCAAGGCCACGCCCAAGATCACCAGCCACACCGGCTTGGTCATCTTGTCGGCGGCCGTGTAGGCGTCGGGTCGCTGCATCGCCGCGTGCACGAACGCGTAGAGCGTCAGCAGCATTACGCCGATTTGCAAGTAGAAAACGACGATATTCACCAGGTCCACCCAGTAAGCGTAAGCGGGCGGCGCCGAAAACGTCGACTCCGAGTCGCCCACCGGGCAACTCGGAGTCGAGATGTCGTGCAAATCGGCGCTGCCGCTGCAGGCAGCGCAGAGGCGGATTACTTCTGGGTGACCTTCTTGGCCGGGGCCTTCTTGGCCGGAGCCTTCTTGGCCGGAGCCTTCTTGGCCGGGGCCTTCTTAGCGACGGCCTTCTGGGCCTTCTTCGCCGCGGCGTCGGTCTTCTTGGGCAGCTCGATGCCGACCAGCTTGGCGGCACGCTCGCCTACCGCGCGGGTCTGCGACGCAACCGTGCCCAGGGCCTCCTGGGTCAGCTCGACAGCCTGGTCGACGTAGCCCTCGGCACGCGCCGAGGCGTCGTCGATGCCGGACTGGCTGCGCAGCCGCTCCAGGGCGGCCTCGCCACGCTCGACAAGCTCGTTGTACCGAGAGGTCGCCGCCTCGACGTAGCCTTCCGCGGCGCTGCGCAGCTCGTCAGCGGTGAACCGGTCACGCAGATCGCGCAGCTGCTCGGGCAGCTCCTCCTGCAGCTTGGTCAGGCGAGCACGCCTCTCCTCGACCCGGCTGCGGGTTTCGGTGCGGGTCTCTTCGGCACGCTCGCGCAACTCGGTGAGCAGGTCGTTGACCGTGGCCAGGGCCAGATCGGCGGCGCCCAGGGCGGCGAGCAGCGGGGCCTTCAGGTCGTCAATGGTCGGGTTGTTGTCCGCCATGGTTGTTTCCTTTCGTGGTTTTCGTTGGTTGTCAATCGGTTGGCATTGCTCGATCACGAGCTAGGCAGGTTGACCGGGTTTATGCAGGGGTGATCTCCTCACGGTCAGCTTCGTTCTGCTGGACGAAGGACGTGTAGATGTCCAGCAGGACCTGTTTCTGCCGCTCGGTGATCGCCCCGTCGGTGACGATGGCGTCGCGGACTTCGCTCTTCGCGCCCGGCTCGAGAATCCCGGCCTGCACGTAGAGAACTTCGGCGGAAACCCGCAGCGCCTTGGCGATCTGGTTGAGCACTTCGGCGGACGGTTTACGCAATCCACGCTCGATCTGGCTGAGGTATGGATTGCTGACACCGGCTTTTTCCGCCAACTGTCGCACCGACACTTGCGCCGCCTCACGCTGCGCTTTGATGAAGCTGCCGATGTCGGATGCAGCGGTGGACACCACAGCGGAGAGCTTTTCCTCCTGCGCCATGGCAAATTCCTTGAGTCCTTGTGTCGGGTGTGCGAACGCGCCCACCGTAGCTAACTAGTGCTTGCTTTTGCAAGCACTAGTTAGCAGTGCTCAAAAGAGCAGTTGCCCGATCGTGTAGATAACCAGCCCGGCCAGCGAGCCCACCACGGTGCCGTTGATCCGGATGAACTGCAGGTCACGGCCGACATGCAGCTCGATACGGCGGCTGGCTTCCTCGGCGTCCCAGCGCTCGATGGTGTCGGTAATAATCGCTGTGATCTCTACCCCATACTGCGCGACCAGGTGTTCAGCGGCCCGCACGATCCAGTTGTCGACCTTGTCCCGCAGCTCTGCGTCATCGCGCAGCGATTCGCCAATGCTGACCACGGCGTCGGCGATGCGGGTGCGCAATGCGCTCGACGGGTCGTCGACACCCTCGAGCACCAGGCGCTTAAGCGTCTTCCAGGCCGTCGCTGCGGCGTTGGTGACCTCTTCACGGGCCATCAACTGCTCTTTGACCGCCTCGGCCCGGGCGATCGTCGCGTCGTCGTGCTGGAGGTCGTCAGCGAACTCGAACAGGAAGCGGGTCGCCGAGCGGCGCAGTTCGTGATCCGGGTTGCGACGCACCTTGTCGGTGAAGTCCATCAACTCACGGTGGATGCGGTCGCCGACGAGGTGGTCGACGAATCGCGGCGACCAGGTCGGCGAATCGCGCTCGACCACGCGCTGGATGATCTCACCGGCATTGAGCGACCACTGGAATGCCCGGTCGGCCAGCAACTGGATGAGGGCTTCTTGCCGGTGCTCGGCGAGCAGCGTGGCCAGCACCCGGCCCACCGGCGGACCCCACTGCGGCTCGGCGATGCGCTGCACGATTATCCGGTCGATCACCTGCTGGACGTCGTCGTCGCGAAGCAACTCCACGAGCACCCGCAGCACGGTGGCTGATTCCGCGGCCACCCGCTGGGCATGCGAAAGCTCAGACAGCCACTTGCCCAGCCGGCTCGGGATATGCGCGTCGCGGATCTTGGTGCCCACCACCTCAGGCGAAAGGAAGTTCTCCCGCACGAAGGTGCCGAGGCCCTCACCGAGCTGGTCCTTCTTGCGCTTGATGATCGCGGTGTGCGGGATGGGGATGCCCAACGGGTGCTTGAACAACGCTGTCACCGCGAACCAGTCCGCCAGCGCGCCGACCATGCCGGCCTCCGCGGCCGCCCCCACATAGCCGACCCAGGTGGCGGTCACGCCGGCGGACTGCGCCCACTGGCAGCCGAGAAACACCACGGTGGCGCCGACCAGAAAGCTCAGCGCCACGACCTTCATCCGCCGCAGCCCCCGACGCCGCTCGGCATCAGCCTGCGGGTCGGCCCCGGCGAACGACTCCGCGAGGGACGCGGGTTTGCTCGCTGCCGCCGGCGGCGGGGTCACGGGTTCCGTCCGCGCCGGCGGCGGGCGCCGCGGATCGGCTCGGTGTTTGGGGGCCGGAGCGGGTCTCCCGTTCAGTCCGAGTGCCACCCCACCATCATCCGCCATAGATGTTGCTGTTCGGCGACGACGCGGGCCGGGTGGGGCCCGCTGACTGACACGAAAGTCTGCAGGCCGAGCGCGGTTACTGTTACCGGTCCGCCGAGAGAACTCCGTTCCGTGAGGTAAAGGAGGAGAAACCATCGTCGATAAGTCGTATTATTAAGGACATCTAGTGAATGGGAATCCGCGATAGTGGCACAGCAGATCCCGGCCGGGACGGTAAAGACCGATGGCCGGAAGCGACGTTGGCATCAGCACAAGGTGGAACGCCGCAACGAGCTGATCGACGGGACGATCGAAGCGATCCGACGCCGTGGTCGCTACGTGAGCATGGACGAGATCGCCAGCGAAATCGGCGTCTCCAAAACCGTGCTGTACCGCTACTTCGTGGACAAGAACGACCTGACGACCGCGGTGATGATGCGGTTCTCGCAGATCACCCTGATCCCCAACATGGCGGCGGCGCTGTCGTCGAACCTGGACGGCTACGACCTGACCCGCGAGATCATCCGGGTCTACGTGCAAACCGTGGCGAACGAACCGGAGCCATACCGGTTCGTGATGGCCAACAGCTCGGCCGCTAGGAGCAAGGTGATCGCCGACTCCGAGCGGATCATCGCCCGCATGCTCGCGGTGATCTTGCGCCGCCGCATGAAAGCGGCCGACATGGACGTCGGCGGGGTGGAGCCCTGGGCGTACCACATCGTTGGCGGCGTGCAGCTGGCCACCCACTCCTGGCTGCTGGACCCGCGGATGAGCGCCGACGAGCTGATCGACTACCTGACCCTGCTGAGTTGGAGCGCGCTGTGCGGGATCGTCGAGGTTGGCGGCTCGCTGGAGAAGTTTCGGGGCCAACCGCATCCTTCGCCGATCGTGCCGCCCCTACCGCACTAGAAGAAAAATCCGGCTCTGCATCGTCGCCGGACTAGAGTCTTGCCATGAGTGACGTCACGGTCCGCTCCCGATTCAGCTCCTGGGCGTACGCGCTGCGCACCACCAATCCACCTCCGGGCGGGCCGGTCGACATCGTTACCCGATGGATCGTCGTCACCCGCGCCGCCGTGTTGCCGATGACGCTGTTCGCCGGCTTGGTCGCCGCGCTGCTCGCGGTCGGCAAGCCCGGATTGGATTGGCGCTGGCTCGTTCTCGCGATCATCGGAATCTTGTTGGCGCACACCGCCAACAACTTGATGAACGACCTGTACGACACGCAGACGGGCACCGACAGCGCCAATTACCCGCGCGCCCTGTACGCCCCGCATCCGGTGCTTTCGGGTTTGGTCACCCGGCGCACCCTGCTCATCGCGATCGCCGCGGTGAACCTGGCCGACCTGGCCATCCTGATCGTGCTGACCTGGGCACGGGGCTGGCCCGTGGTGGCGTTCGCGTTGTCGGGTTTCGTGCTGAGCTTCGCCTACACGGCACCGCCGCTGCGGCTGAAGAAACGGGGCCTGGGCGAACCGGACGTCCTGGTGGTTTGGGGTCCCTTGATGGTCTGCGGCACGTACTACTCGGCGGTCGGCAACGTCGGCTGGGACGTCCTGCTGGCATCGCTGCCCTATGGCCTGCTGTGCACGACGGTCCTGATGGGAAAGCACATCGACAAAATCCCGTACGACGAGCCGCTGGGCATCCGCACGCTGCCGGTGATCTTCGGCGAGACCCGGTCCCGCGCAATGACTTTGGGCATGATGGTCGGTTTCTACCTGCTGGTCGTGGCGGCGGTGCTGGCAAAAGCGCTGCCGTGGCCGGCCCTGATCGTCGTCCTGGCGATACCCCGGCTGGTCAAGGTGTGGCCGTACTTCCGGCGCCCACCGCCCGAGGAGCCGCCGGCCAAATTCCCGGTGTGGCCGCTGTGGTACGCGGCGCTGGCGTGGGTGCACGTACGCCAAGCCGGCGCCCTGCTGGTGCTGGGCCTGGCGATCGGCGCGCTACTCCCCGCCCTCTGACGGATTTCGGTATCTGCCGAAGGCCAGCGCGACGTTGTGTCCGCCGAAGCCGAACGAATTGCTGACGGCGTAGCGGTAGTCGCCCCGTCGGGACTCACCGGCCACCACATCCAGATCGATCTGCGGATCGAGGTTTCGCAGGTTCAACGTCGGCGGAATGACGCCGTCCCGCAGCGCCAACACGGTCAGGATCGATTCAACCGCGCCCGCAGAACCGACCGAGTGGCCAAGCGCCGCCTTCGGTGCGCAGACCGCTGGCGTATGAGCGCCCAACGCGAGCTTGATCGCTTTCGCTTCGGCCACGTCGCCGAGGACTGTGCCGGTGGCGTGAGCGTTGACGTGATCGATGTCGGCCGGGGTGAGACCGGCCAGCTGGATCGCCCGCGTAATCGCGTGCCCGGCCCGTTCGCCACTGGGATCCGGCGCCACGACCTGGTAACCGTCCGAGGTGATGCCGACACCCATCAGCC
>DASQRI010000489.1:0-4310 GCA_035642975.1 Mycobacterium sp. | reverse complement strand
GGGAACAGCAGGCTGATGGCACGGGCCGCCCAGATGGTCTTGACCTGTAGCCCGTTCTCCGGTGCGGCGCCGGCCGGCAACGCGAACAGGAAACTCTGGGCAGCGGCGGGCGCGTCAGCCGCCAACGATCGCGCCTCGGCGGCAGTGGCGATGTGCGGCGCCATCGCGGGAGGCGCAGGTAGCGGGCTGGGCGCAGGTAAGGGGCTCGGCGTGGGTCGTGCGATGGGCGCCATCGCGGCGGCCTTTTTCATGCAGCATGGCGGCTCGGTGCCCTGGGCGTAGAGCATGCCGCCAGAGACGGCCAGGGTGGCCGCGAACGCCAACCAGCGGCCCCTGCCGTTGGCTAACTTGCCGCTGCTCACGACAGCACCTTAATGCCGGACTAGCCGTTGCGTGGCAACTTTCTACAGTTGTCTGTACCGGCGCTGTCGGTCAGGTGGCTCAGTACACCACGGCAGACCGTCTGCCGGTCCCGCAGCCGCCACGTGCTTGCTTGCCGGTCGTAGATGCGTCACCTTTGCGGCGTCTCGCAGGATGGGTGAACCCGCCATGTCGGACACGCCGAAATTTGACCGCAGGCGTATTAGCGTCGCTTATGCTCATTTGTCGTCACTTGTGTTGGTAGATCAGGGTATTTCTGCGATAACGGTGGCTGGGTTTTGCCCGCATGATAGGAATCTTTGCCAGAGGCCGCGGACTGGGGACTTTAGTCGGTCCCAACCAGAGCACCCACGCCAAGGCGGACAAAGCCGATGGGCAGGCCCGAAGATATCGCCGCTGCCTGCGCGTTTTTCGTGTCCGAGGACGGCGGCTACATCACCGGGCAAATACTCGGCGTCAACGGCGGCCGCAACACTTGAGAGGGACTATGTACGACAGGGACCAACTCTTCATCGACGGGAAGTGGGCTGCGCCCGGCTCCGGCTCCGTCATCACCGTGACTTCGCCGCATAGCGAAGCGGTGATCGGGCACGCGGCCTGCGCGGCACCGGCCGATGTCGACCGGGCCGTGCAGGCGGCCCGCGCGGCTTTCGACGACGGGCCGTGGCCGCAGATGCAGGCGGCCGAGCGGATCGAGGCGATCACGCGGCTGGCCGGCATCTACAAGGAGCGGCGAGCCGACATGGCGGCGCTGATCTCCGCCGAGATCGGTGCTCCCATTTCGTTTGCCAAGAGGGCACAGGTGGCGCTGCCACTGATGATGATGTCGGCGTTCTGCGGGCTGGCCGGAAACTACGAATGGCAGCAGGACCGTCCGGGGTTGTACGGCAAGGACATTCGGATCCTCAAGAAACCCGTTGGGGTCGTCGCCGCTGTGGTGCCGTGGAACATGCCGCAGTTCCTGACCGTCGCCAAGGTCGTGCCGGCGCTGCTGGCCGGGTGTTCGGTGGTGCTCAAACCTGCGCCCGAGTCGGTGCTGGACGCACAACTGCTCGCCGATCTGGTCGCCGAAGCCGACTTGCCGCCCGGTGTGTTCAACGTGGTGCCCGGCGGTCGCGATGTCGGCGAAGTGTTGGTCGGCCACCCGGGTGTGGACAAGGTCTCGTTCACCGGGTCCACGGCGGCCGGCCGCCAAGTCGCCCTGGCCTGCGCGGCAGGGCCCAAGCAGGTCAGCCTCGAACTGGGCGGCAAGTCGGCGGCCATCGTGCTCGACGACGCCGACCCGTCGGCGGTGGCCAGCGGAATCCAGCTGGCCAGCCTCGCCAACAGCGGGCAGGTGTGCAACGCGCTGAGCCGGATCCTGGTGCCCGCGGCCCGCGAGGACGAGTTTGTCGACGCGTTGGCCGCGACGATGGAGTCGATGACGGTGGGCGACCCCGCCGACCCCAACACCCAAATCGGCCCGCTGGTGGCAAAGCGACAGCAAGAACGGGTCCGCGGCTACATCGAAGCGGGCACGAGCGAAGGGGCGCGTCTGGTGATCGGTGGCAGCGACATGCCCGACGGCCTGGACACCGGCTGGTATGTGCGGCCGACGCTGTTCAGCGCCGCCCACAACGACATGCGGATTGCCCGCGAAGAGATCTTCGGCCCGGGGCTGACCGTCATCTCCTACCACGACGAGGACGACGCGATCCGGATCGCCAACGACACCGAGTACGGGCTGGCCGGTTCGGTGTTCACCGCTGACGTCGATCGCGGATACGGTGTGGCGGCCCGGGTGCGGTCGGGCACTTTCGGCGTCAACCAGGGCTACATCATGGATCCCGCGGCCCCGTTCGGCGGCGTCAAGAACAGCGGGTACGGCCGCGAACTCGGAACCGAAGGAATCGACAGTTACACGGTGAGCCAATCGATTTCGGCTGCCGACCCCAGCGGAAATTAGTGCCGGGTGCCGCCGACTTCGGCGGGTAACGGCGGCGGTAGCGGCGCCGTCGATGTCGGTGTCGACGGCCTGGGCGCCGCGGCCGGCTCTGGTGTCGCGGCAGGCGCTTGTGCCGTCTTCGGTCCGTGGTAAGACACCATCGGTTCCCGACGGATCACCTGATTGCCATCGCTGACCAGCAGCGCGCTCGACGTCACCGTGTAGGTGATGCCGTCGTGCTGCGCGACGAAGCTGCCGTCAGTGGCTGCCGTGGCAGACGCGATCAGTGTGGCGCCATCGGTGATGCGCACACCGTGGTAGCCGTATTGACCGGTGGGGGATTTGCAGATCGCGACCCGCGAGGTCGCCGTACTCCCGAATGCCACCGCCGTGTTGGGCGCGGTGCAGCGCGCGGTGGAGTCGACGAAACCCAGGGCGTCGGTGGAAGGGTCGGGCGAGGCCGCAGGCGCCGCGATGATGAGCAGCGCCCAACACGCCGCCGCGGCAACGATGGCGCGGCGGGTGTGGGATCCGGAGGAGGACATCAGGCCTACACCACAACACGGCCGATCAGATGGTGCCCGCGCCCACGCCGCGGGTCGACCAAATCGTTAGCTCCCTGAGACCTGCCCATGACGTGGCCGACTAGCGCTAGATTCGACGCCGGACCCGCATCCGCCGAAAGGCGAGGGAGAAAGACAGAGCCATGGCGAAATCCCTGCTGTTCGATCCGAATGCTTACAACCCGTCGCAGTTCGACCCCGAAACGCGACGTCAACTCCGGGCGGTGATCGACTGGTTCGAAGGCCGCGGCAAGGCGAAACTGCTCGGCGACGACCTCGAGGCGGCGTGGGTGTCGGACTTCCTCGACTTCATCAAGCAGGAAAAGATCTTCGCGACGTTCCTCACTCCCTCGGAGTACGGCGGAGGCGACCCGAACAAGCGGTGGGACACCTCCCGCAATGCCGCGCTGAGCGAGATCTTCGGTTTCTACGGGCTGTCGTATTGGTACGCCGAACAGGTCACCATCCTGGGCCTGGGGCCGATCTGGCAGAGCGACAACATCAAGGCCAAGGAACGCGCGGCCGCCCAACTCGAGGCCGGCGGCGTGATGGCGTTTGCACTGTCCGAGCGTGAGCACGGCGCCGACATCTACAACACCGACATGCTGCTCACGCCCGCACGCGACGACGACGAAGGAGTCGTTTTCCGCGCATCGGGGGAGAAGTACTACATCGGCAACGGCAACGTGGCGGGCATGGTTTCGGTGTTCTCCCGTCGCGCCGACGTCGAGGGCGCCGACGGTTACGTGTGGTTCGTCGCCGACAGCGGTCACCAGAATTACGAGCTGATCGGCAACGTCGTGCACGGCCAGATGTACGTCAGCAACTTCCGCCTCGACGACTACCCGGTGCACGAGGAGGACATCCTGTGCACCGGTCCCGAGGCGTTCTCGGCCGCACTCAACACCGTCAACGTCGGCAAATTCAACTTGTGTTCCGGCTCGATCGGCATGTGCGAGCACGCCTTCTACGAGGCGATCACGCACGCCAACAACCGCATCCTGTACGGCAACCCGGTCACCGACTTCCCGCACGTGCGGGCCAGCTTCGTCGAGGCCTACGCCAGGTTGGTCGCGATGAAGCTGTTCAGCGACCGCGCGATCGACTACTTCCGCAGCGCCAGCCTCGACGACCGTCGCTACCTGTTGTTCAACCCGGTGACCAAGTCCAAAGTCACCTCCGAGGGCGAGACCGTTGTCACCCTACTGTGGGATGTGTTGGCCGCCAAAGGCTTCGAGAAGAATACCTACTTCTGCGAAGTGGCGCGGCTGATCGGCGCGCTGCCGCGGTTGGAAGGCACCGTGCACGTCAACGTTGCGCAGATCCTGAAGTTCATGCCCAACTACATGTTCAACCCGACGGCATACCCGAAGATCGGCACCCGCAACGAACCGGCAGACGACGTGTTCTTCTGGGCGCAGGGCCCGGCCCGGGGCGCCTCC
>DASQRI010000488.1:0-3801 GCA_035642975.1 Mycobacterium sp. | reverse complement strand
GCCTTCGAAGTCTTCGGGACGGGCTCGCCATCCGCGTTCCTGTAGCCACTGCGCCAAAAGAACCATCCGGTCCTCGAGTTCCCCATATGCCGCCAGCGCGGCCTCTTCGGACCGTAAGGCCGGGATTCGTTGCGTGGCATCGTAATTTTGCTCGAGAACGCACACTACGACGTGGTCGCCGACTGCTTTTCCAACGTGCTCGACGAACGTGAACTTATCGTCGTAGGCGGCCACACCCGTTGCGCTGATACCGATCTCGGCCGCATAGTCCTTCAGCGCGTCGGTCAGTTGCTGCGGATCGCAGCGTTTCGGCGAGACCGTGGGTGTGACAGTTTGTTGCCGCTCCAACTTTGCGGTTGCTCCCGACAGCCGAGACCAGGTCGTCAGCATGGGGACCATCATCGTCGCCACGCGTTGGAGGGCCGTCATCTCATCGCGGCGCAACACGAAGAAGTCATGCAACGGCGCTTGCTCGTACGCTTTCTGCTCCGCCACGGGATCACGGCGAATGCCCGGGACCGTTCGCAATTCCCTTGGCGCAGCGGGAATCGGGTCGGTCCACGCACGAGCCGGCGAACGCAGTCGCTGGATAAACCTGGTCGGCACGTGCGGAACGTGCTCGGCGATCGGACTGGTCGCGGAATCAACGAGCAGCGACATCCCGAGTGGCCCAAGATATCGAGCTAATGTCTCGCTGACCTGGTGGCCGAGAAGATGCAGCCGTCTGCGCATCGGTCCCCGCCGATATGGCAACGCCCGCGGGTGAGCCTTGGGATGCGTCGTTGACAGGGTCGCGGACAGTGGCATGGGTGTGTCTCCCAAATCGGGGTTTGCTGCCTGCCCCCACTATCTATGTGTATCAATGCACATACAAGCGGCAATCGTGCATGGGAGCTGTGCGATACTGCACAATATGAACCTGGAAGATCTCCGCTACTTCCTCGCCTTAACCCGGTACGGCACGTTGTCGTCCGCGGCCGAACGGCTCGGCGTCGAGCACACTACAATCCGACGGCGCGTGAGCGCACTCGAAACGTCGCTGGGCGCGCGGCTCTTCGACAAGACCGCGCAGGGATGGGCGTTGACGCCGAAGGGGCAGCGACTAGTGCCCTTCGCGCAGCGCATCGAATCCGAATCCGATCACGCGCAGTCGGTGGTCAGCGATCGCAAACACAGTCCGCAGGGCACAGTGCGCATCGTGGCCACCGATGGGTTCGGCAGCAGCGTCATCGCCCCGGGCCTCGCCCGATTGCGTCACGGACACGCCACGATCGACGTCGAGATGGTGACAACCCAGGAACTGCTGCGCTACGGCGCCGGCGAGTTCGATATCGCGGTCACCATCCACCGGCCGGAGCGCCGGGGATTCAAGTTGACCCACCTGTGCGATTACGACTTCCGGCTGTACGCCAGCGCGCAGTACCTGGCGAGCCACCCGCCGATCAGCGAGCCCGACGATCTGGCTGCCCAAGACATGTTGTGGTACTTCGAGTCGCTCCTCGACCTACCCCCCGAAATGCCGATCGCTGAAGACTTTGCGGCGACCAACGCCCGCATCGTCTTTCGCACGACCAACGTCTTCGCAATCATGGAGGCAGCGGCCGCCGGTGTCGGTGTGGCCCTGCTTCCATCCTTCATGGCCCATTACGACCGTCGTCTTAAACATGTTCTGCATCGTGACATCCGGGTGCAGCGCAGCATTTGGATGGCCGTGCCCAACCGGCTGTCGAACACCGAGCGGGTGTCTGTGGTATGCGACCATCTTCAGGAGACAGTCAGCCTTGAGCATTCTCGTCTGATTCCACCGGTCTAACCGTCGCGAGGCTAATCCGTGGGGGGATGGGACGGTCCATTGGCATGCCTCAACCCGGCCGTCGACGAATGGGCGCGCACCGGCGGCAAGAAACCACTGACCAAACTCCTCGACACCGCCTTCGCCGCCGTCGGCGACTGAACATCGCTGCATCCGTTAGCAACTCGAATCCTGGGATGAAGGGCACTCGATCACCGAGTAGGCACCCTCCGTAACGCGGCTGTCGACCCGGATGGATTGGCGCTCGCCGTCGGCACCCTTCAACCAAATATCACCACGACCGACCGAGTTGGGCATTTCGCCACTTGGTGACATCTCCATTTCCTTCCTCAACATGCGATGGACCCTCCTGGACGTCCACACGGCACTCCCCCCGGACAATCCCGGTGGCCGGAGCGCACGATCGGGTCGAGCGCAAGAACGACGAAGGGGTTCATCCGCACACGTGAGTGCTAAGCAACCGATTTGCGGCGTTGGGTTGTTCCATGGTTGCCAAGTGCGCGGCGTCCAGTATCTCCAACCGCGCGTGCGGGATACGGCTGGCCAAAATGCGAGCATCGGGGTCGATGGGCGTTGCTTGGTCATGCCTGCCGGCGATGACAAGCGTGGGCGTGCCAATCGCGGGGAGCTGTTCGACGAAGTTCCACTCCGCGATCGCCTCGCAGCACTGGCGGTAGGCGTTGTCTGCGGTGTTACTGACCCAGGCTCGTGCACGCTTGAGTTCGGAGGGGTGGTGCCGTGCCCATCTCGGCGTGAACCAGCGGTCCACGATTTCCGCGGCCAGTGCCACCGTTCCGGAATCCGCCACTCGCCGTGCCCGGTCAGTCCAGACGGAGGTGTCCGTGACGGCCGCCGACGTACAGCACAACACCAGCGCGCTGACCCGCTCGGGCCAGCGACTTGCCATCAGCATCCCGATCATCCCGCCGAGAGACAGACCGCACCAAGCGAACCGCTCAATGCCGAGGCCGTCGAGGGTGCACAGCACATCCTCAGCGAGGTCGTCAATGCAGCATGGGCCGGACGGGGCTGGCGAGTTCGCATGGCCGCGATGGTCGAGCCGCACAACGAGGAAGCGGGAGGCCAGCGCGCTGAGGTTTGGGTCCCACATCTCGATTGTGCTGCCGAGGGAACCCGACAAGACGAGCACCTCAGCGGCGGGCGAGCCATGGGTGTCGTGATGTAAACGCACCGGCACTTCGTAAGCTCCTTAGTCGAGGACGATCACGGTACGGATGGCGCGCTTCGCGCGCAGGGCTTCGAACCCGTCGTTGATGTCTTCCAGCGGGATCCGGGCGGTGATGAGCTGATCGAGTTTGAGCTCTCCGGCGAGGTACTGGCGACACAGCGCAGGGAAGTCGCGGCTTGGCCTCGCGTTGCCGTAGCTGTTGCGCCGGATGCGCTTCTCCTGCATCAAGGCGCCCCACCGGAAGGTGATGTCGTCATCGACGCCGAGTTTGCCGAGCCAAATTACTTCACCGCCGGGACGGCACACCTCAACGGACAGTTGCAGGGCGGAGGGGCTGCCGGCCGCGTCCACAACGCAGTCCACGCCCTGTCGGCCGGTCAGATCCCGGACAAGCGACAGGGCATCGTTGCGAAGCGGATTGATGGTATGCGTCGCGCCGAATTCACGGGCCAGGTCAAGCTTTGGCCCATTGCGGTCGACGGCGATCACGGTCGTGGCTCCGGCGAGGTGGGCCGCTTGCACCGCCGCGAGGCCGACTGCGCCGCACCCGATCACGAGCACCGAGTCGCCGGGGTGGACATGTGAGACGTTGGTGATTGCGCCGTGACCAGTCATCACCCCGCAGCCCAGCAAGCACGCGCGATCCAATGGCATCTCTGGCGGAATCGCGATCGCGCAGCCGGAGCTCACGACGGCGTATTCGGCGAAGGCCGCCGTGAAGAACATGGTGTGCACCTCGCCTGCCGCAGACCTCAAGCGTGTGTGGCCGGTGAAATCCACGCCTTTGGGGCCGAGTTCG
>DASQRI010000487.1:0-3492 GCA_035642975.1 Mycobacterium sp. | reverse complement strand
CATGGCGTTTGTGACCACACGACCAGAATTGTCGATGGTGACGGCGAGCAGCTTGCAGGGCATCGGTGCCGCAGTGTCGGCCCGGAATGCGGGCGCCGCGGCTCCCACCACGACGGAGGTGCCGACCTTTTTCGGACCGTCTGATTCGCCACTGTTCGGCGTGGTTCATCTGCCGGTCGATAACCAGATCAGGGGCGGGGTACTGATCTGTGGTTCGCTCGGAAAGGAGGGGATGGAGAGTGTCCGACTACACCGGATCCTCGCCGACAGCCTGGCGCGCCGCGGTTTCGGCGTGCTGCGTTTTGACTATCTGGGCTTGGGTGATTCTGCATACGCTCAGGTCCGTGATGACGCGGTGGCCAACTGGGTGGCAAGCGTGGGCCACGCGCTCGAATACCTCACGCTGATCGGCGCGGAGTCGGCGACCGCTATCGGCATACGTGCCGGGTGCCTGATCCTCAACGAGTACCTGGCCCAATCCCACACGGTCAACCGCGTGGTCTACCTCGATCCCTATGGAACGGGCAGGCGTTACCTTCGGGAACACACCACGCGGTTCCGGTTGTCGGTGGGCGAGGACGCTGCTACGCCCGGCGAAGTGTCAATCATCGGCGGGCGGTTGAGCGACCACGCCGCCGCAGAATTCGCCGCGCTGCGGATGGGTGCCAATCCAGTCAGCGCCCATGGCGTCGACAACGTACTTCTGGTGGGACGACCAGCCGAGACCGACCAGCGCGTCACCGCCCTGGCGTCAGCCGAGGGAGTTGATTCGATCATTACCGGCGGTCTGCCGGAATGCGCCGCGCCGACGCCGATGCCGTTACCGATCCCTTTCACCGCAGTCGATTCGATCATCGACTGGATCGACGGAAACGTTCCCACTCGCACCCATCGCGCCGTACCCCAATACCTGACAACCGCGACGATGCCGGCCGAAGGGCCCGACGGGGTCGACGTTTTCGAGAGCATCGAACGAATCGAGCCGAACGGCCTATTCGCCATCCGCACGTTGCCCCGACGCCGTGGTCCCGCGCCCGCAAAGACCGTGTTGTTCTTCGTGACGGCCAACGACTTGCACGTAGGACCCGCCCGGGAGTGGGTCGAATTGTCACGTCGCATTGCAGCGGCCGGGTCACAGGCGGTGCGCTGGGACCCGGCAGGACAGGGCTTGTCGGGCCAGATCAGCCGGGACCGTTGGCGCAGGGTGTATTCCAAGGCTGACATCACCGAGTCGGTAGCGGTGGCCAGACATGCGTGCCAAGACGCCGGCAAACTCGAGCTTGTCGGTATCTGCTCGGGCGGGTGGAACGCCGCTCAGGCCGCCCGCAATATCGGTGCGCAGTCGGCGATCCTGGTCAACGTGCAGGTGTGGAATTGGCGCGTCACCCCCACCTTGCTGGAGCAGTGGGGCTTTCGGAAGAAAACGCTAAACACCAACGCGGTTAGTGACACGGGCGGCGCCCCCTCCGAATCCAGGACAACAAAGCGCCGCAAAGCACTTCTCAACCTGGCTCGGGAGCTGACGAAGAGCTTCATGCACAACCACCTCCCGCGATACGTCCTGCGGATGCTGAGCCGGGTCGGACTCGTGTACCTGCCGGAGGATGTTCTGACAACGCTTGCCCACGGTGGAACCGACGTGACGCTGATTGCCGCGCCCGAGGATTTGGAGAGCTTCACTGCCAAAGGCGGTCGGGCAGCCCTTGACCGGCTGCAATGGACGTCGCAGCCGCCCCGCCTGATCGCCATACCCACGGGCGATCATCCCGCCAATCACCCGGCGGTATTGGCGGCGATCCGAAACGCGGTGTTGCCGGTAGCTGCCGTTTCCCCATCGGAGCACATCCCCGTATCGGACATCACGTCGATTGAGAGTCGCCGAATCCGCTAGTGCCCCGGGCCGGACTCACGATGGGTTTCGGGCACGGCGAGTCGAGTCTGCGCTAGCGCATGAAGTTTCCTACTCGGACTCGGCTGGACTACAGACCACGAGAACGACGGCCATTGCGTGGCAATCGGAGTGCGAAAGCGACAAAGACGAGCTGAGCCAGCCTTGGTGTTGTGCCCGCTCGGCGACCGCTCCGCTCAGGCGAAGCAGAGGCAGCGGGCCGTCCCGTGTTACCTCGATCTCGCGCAGGGGAAACGGCACGTCGGGTTCTGCGAATGCCTTGATCACTGCTTCCTTGGCCGCGAACCGGGCCGCCAGTCTGTGCGCCCGGTTGCGGCCCTGGCAGTCGTTGATTTCGCTCGCCGTAAAAACCTTGCGCAGGTACCGGTCCCCGAACGCCGCCAGCGAGTCCTGGACATCCTCAATGGCCACGACATCGCATCCGACGCGGACGCGGTGCCCGTCAACCTCGCCCGGCAAGGTGATCATGCACTCGCCGTAATCGTTGCGGTACCAAGGGAATCCACCGATGCGACTTTACCCAGCGGCGCAGCTTGATCACAGCATCGTTGCAGCCGCACGCTGTACGGTGTCGCGGCCAGGAGATGAAAGAAGTTGTCCGAGGGTATCCAGCCCGGCGCGTCGATAGATACATAGCGAAGTGCCACATCAGATGAGATCTCAAGAGTCCAGTCGGTTTCGTCACTGGGGTAGGCCAACGCGCGGATACCGGAGTTGGCTTGACCTGGGCGCGGATTAACGATCAGAGCGTCGCGAATCCTGTACGGCGATCCGACGAACTCGACAACGGCTTCAATGCCGTCGGCCGTGGGCTTACCGAATCTAAATGAGTTCGACAGGCTGGCAGAGATCTGCAGGGCCGGCTCCGGCAGCCCCACTACCGCACGTGGCATCACGCAGACGGCTTGGCTAGGCCTTCGACTACCTGCTCGATGTTGCGTACGGAAGCGAAGGTGGACTTCTTGAGCACTTCATCGGGGAACTCGATGTCGAATGCATCCTCAAGCGCAAGCATGACATCGACCGACGCGTGCGACGTGAGGCCGAGCTCGTAGAGGTCGGCTTGACTGTCCACCTCGCGTGGATCGACCGCCATACGGCCATGAGCAGCTAGGACGTCACGAATCCGGTCCTGTATCACGCTTCCCCTCACGTCTAACCTATTAACCCTCACATCTAACCTGCTAACTAGTGTTCGGTCCAGCAACCGCTGCTCCCCCGGCCGAATCAGCGGCGGCCATGGCCTCGGCCGTGGGGAACAGCTCCACCGGCGAGCGAGAGTAGCGAGCGTGCAGCACCTGCGAGAAGGCGTGACGGACCACGGCGTGCTCGGTGCGGTGCTGGACCACGCCGATCGAGCCCCGGATCGGCCCGCTGTCAAGGACCTGGATCGCGCGTTGACCCGGGGCGAGTTGCGGGCCGCGGCTGGGAGAGTGGCCGCTGGCTTGCTTCAGAAAGGCGTCGAGCCCGGCGATCGGGTTGCCCTGCTGATCGGCAATTCTGTGGACTTCGTGGTGGCGGCACTGGGCTGTCTGTGGGCGGGGGTCACGTTCGTTCCGCTGGCGATCAGCGATCCAGATCTC
>DASQRI010000486.1:0-2858 GCA_035642975.1 Mycobacterium sp. | reverse complement strand
CCGATGCGTTACGCATCCTGGGGCCGGGCTCGGGTGGGAGGACTCTGACGCCGTCAAGACCCGAGAACGAAACCGCTGGTAACGAGCGGGACTGAACTGGAACGAGACGAACTGAAAGTGCAGGGCAACCGACGTTTTGCCTGGTCAAGGCAGGGGTTCGAGTCCCCTTAGCGCCCTTAGCAGAGCGCGTCAAGAGACGCATTTGAACGACGGCTCACCAAGACTCCGATTGTGTTCTAGCCCAGTACGAGTTGGCTATCGTGCTGAGGGTCCAGTCAGTCCGAACAACACCGAGTCAGCCAGGCGCTCAGGGAGATCGGGCTCGAAAGGTTCGTGCGTCAGCATTGCGCGCATGTGCAGCGCTCCCGCCAGCATGTCCAATGCCGGGCGCGGGTGGACGCCGGCAGGCAGCTCGCCCCGTTCTGCTGCGCGTCGAAAGACTTGCTCGCCGAACGCGAACCGGGATGCCCAGTATCGGTCGCGGGTGGCCGCAACATCGGGGTTGTCAACCGTAAGCACGCTCGCTTGGGCGATTAGGGCGCCGATCGGACTTGACAACAGGTTGGCCAATGATTGGGCCGCGGCGATGAGATCGCCGCGCAGCGAGCCGGTGTCGGGAACCAGGACGTCGTGTTCTGCGCGGGCAAAGAGGGCGTCGATGACAAGCGTCTCTTTGGTGCGCCATCGTCTGTAGATCGAGGTGTCGTGCACGCCGGCCTTGGCCGCGATGTCGGCGATGCTCACCTGATCGATGCCGTGCGCCAGTAACGCCTCGACCGTCGCGTCGAGCACGGCATTGCGAATCCGGGCGCTGCGACCGCCGGTGCGGCGCCGCACGGGCGGTGCGTTCGGCACAGGGCTGACCACCCCGACAGCTTAACGCAGTGGAGGTTGCAATTACGGCGAACGGCTCGTAGCGTTAACGCAGCAACTACTGCGATAAGGAAGAGCGATCATGACAACTACCCACACCGACGTGCTCATCGCTGGCGCAGGCCCGACCGGGCTCTCCCTGGCCTGCGACCTGGCCCGACGCGGAGTACAGGTACGTATCGCCGAAAAGGGCGCCACGCTGTTCCCGGGGTCGCGGGCCAAGGGGCTCTCGCTGCGCCTGCAGGAGGTGTTTGACGATCTCGGCGTGATCGGCCAAGTCCAGGCAGGAGCGATCACACACATGCTGGTCACCAACTACGACCGCGGGGAGGTCCGCTCGACAACCGATAGCGACGCCGGGATCAAACCGACCCCTGATGTTCCATACCCGAGCGCGGTGTGGGTCCCGCAATGGCGTACCCAGGAGATCCTGCGCACCCGGCTGGCCGATCTTGGCGTCGAAGTCGACTTCGGACATGAGGTGGCCGAGGTGTCCCAACACCCCGACGGCGTGACCTGCACCCTGGTCCGCGACGGGAGCGAGCAGCGGGTCCACGCGCAATACCTGGTCGGCTGCGACGGCGCCCACAGCGCCGTGCGCAAACGGCTCGGCCTCGCCTTCGAGGGCCAGGCCCGCCAGGATCACCGCCATGCCTTTGTTGGCGACGTGCAGGTCCACGGGCTCGGGGCCGACCGGTCTCACCTGTGGAACGATCCGAACTTGGGGTTTCTTTTGTTGACGCCATTCAAAGACACGCCAGTGTGGCAGTTCCAGGCGCTGCTTCGCACCGACGCCCGCCCCGAAGCGTTGCAAGCCTCACTGAGCACCTTTCAAGGGATCATCGACGAGATCACCGGCGGCCTGCCGATCCGCCTCAGCGATCTGACCTGGGCATCACAATTCACCACCAGCGAACGGATCGTCGAGCGCTACCGAACCGGCCGCGTCTTCCTCGCCGGCGATGCCGCCCACGTCTACTCCCCGGCCGGCGGCCAGGGCATGACCACCGGCATTCAAGACGTCTACAACCTGGGCTGGAAACTGGACGCCGCACTGCGTGGCGCGCCTGACGCGCTGCTGGACACCTACGAGGCCGAACGGCGCCCGGTTGCCCAACAAGCGCTCACCGGCAGCGGACACCGGTTCGACGAAATCCTCAGCAACAGTGAGGATCCAGACGGCGATCCACGGCAGCTATGGAAGACGGTAAACAATCGGGAGACCTCCCAATTGGACATCACCTACCACAGTGGCCCGCTGGCCCCCGAAACCGCTTTGGCTACAACGACACTGCGGCCAGGCGACCGTGCTCCAGACTCCATCTGTTCCGATCCCAACACCGGCACCGACATCCGGCTGTTCGATCTGTTTCGAGGGCCCCACTGGACAGTGCTCGTGTTCGCCAACACCGGCCCAACTGGCGACGCGGCCACCCAGCTACACGGCATCGACGTGCACACCTGGACGATTGCCGACGCGGTCCAGGGCGCACTCAACGACAAGGGCGGCATCACCCGCAGCGCATACGGCGTCAGCGGCCCAACCACGTTCCTGATCCGACCCGACGGCTATGTGGGCGCGGTTGCCACGACCACCGATACGGACACCGTGTTCAACACATTCCGGCGCCTCCCCACTCGCGCCGCCGATCATGAAGTCGACCCGAGCCAGAACCACTGCCTCCGGCGGTAATGCTTCTGCTGCAGGAGGCTCGGCTGCCAGCCCGCGAGGTGTGGGCTTGCACTTCGCCGCGAAGGTATTGACGTCCCGCGGTGCACGCTTGAACGCCTGACGGCCGAGCCATCAACGGTGAGGCATACACGCCCGCGCCGCGAAAAACCTCGGTGTCGCTACTTCGGGCACGTATGGCACACCCATCGCCCCCATGTGCTCGTCAGCTGACTGAAGAATCTGGTTTGCCGAAGAGCCCGGACAGGGTGGTGGATATTCTTGACGCCGTCAAGACTCGAAACATAACCGCAGG
>DASQRI010000485.1:0-3344 GCA_035642975.1 Mycobacterium sp. | reverse complement strand
GCTTCGCGCTGGCGCAGGCACAGTTCGGTGTCATGGACCCGGTAGATGGTCGGGTCACCGAGCGGTGCCCGACGGATCACGTCGACTTGGGCCCTTGCTCGAAAGCCGAGTTGCCCCAGGCGATTTGCCACCGCAGGGTTGGCCTGTGGCACGGTCCCCACTATCGTTGCCCGCCGTCCCGGCGCCAGCTGGGCAAGCACGATCACCGAGCCGGATTGATCGCGTGCGCGCTGCGGCCGAGTACGCATGATCGCCCTAACGTTAGCTGTTCTACCTTCGTAAGGTACTCCTTACTTCATACGGTCGTCGTTGCTCTTCACGCTCGGTCGCCGCAGGGTGTGCAATGCCGTCGCCGAGCATCATTTAGCCTGGTGGTCACGTGGTAGGCCAGTGTTGGCCCCACATACTGGGACAAGGAGGCGCCGGTGTCAGTCGATGCATCCGCTGTGCCCGCCGACCTGGAGCAGAGCCGCGCCCGCTGGCGGACGGCGGTGGCCGGAGTGCTGGCCAAGAGCACGAAACGGGACGCCAGTGAAATAGAGGCGCTGGGGCCAGAGCCCGAGCGGATGCTCGAAACCCCGACCTACGAGACTTTCGCGATCCGGGCGCTCTACACCGCGCTCGACGAGCTGCCCGAGCCGCCGCTGCCGGGCGTATGGCCCTACCTGCGCGGCGGCGACGCGTTGCGGGACGTCAAATCCGGATGGAAGGTCGCCGAGGCCATTCCGGCCAATCCGGTCGCCGGGGTTGCGGCTGAAGAGGTCAACGCCGCGGTGCTGGCCGGTCTCGCCGAGGGCGTCAGCGCGCTGCTGATCCGGGTGGGCGAGTCTGGTGTGGCGCCCCGACAGCTGGAGAAAGTGCTCGAGGGCGTCTACCTGAGCATGGCGCCGGTGATCCTCGATGCGGGCGCCGACTACCAGGCGGCCTGCGATGTCCTGCTGGAGTTGGTGGCCGACGTCGAGCCCGACCAGCGCGCGACGCTGTCGGTCGACCTGGGGGCCGACCCGCTCACCGCGGTGCTCAGCGATCGTCCCGCCCCGCCGATCCAGGAGGTCGTCGGCGTCGCCAAGCAGGTGGCCGCCGACCGCGGCGTGCGGGCGATCACCGTCGACGGTCCTGCGTTTCACAATCTGGGCGCCAGCGCCGCATGGGAACTTGCCGGCAGCATCGCCGCCGCGGTGGCCTACCTGCGCGTGCTGACCGAGGCCGGCCTTCCGGTGGCCGAAGCCCTGCGTCAGATCAGCTTTCGGCTGGCCGCCGACGACGACCAATTCATGACGACCGCGAAGGTGCGGGCCCTGCGCCAACTGTGGGCAAGGGTCGCCGACGTCGTCGATGAACCGGGCAGCGGCGCGGCCGTCGTGCATGCCGAGACGTCGCTGCCGATGATGACCCAGCGCGACCCCTGGGTGAACATGCTGCGAACCACGCTGGCCGCGTTCGGCGCCGGGGTCGGCGGTGCCGACACCGTGCTGGTGTTCCCGTTCGATGTGGCGATTGCGGGTGGATTTCCCGGTATGGCAACCAGTTTCGCACGCCGGATGGCCCGCAACATCCAGCTGCTGTTGCTCGAAGAGTCCCATGTCGGACGAGTTCTCGATCCGGCCGGGGGATCGTGGTTTGTCGAGGACCTCACCGAACAGTTGGCGCAGCACGCCTGGGAGCAGTTCCAGGCCATCGAGCAACATGGCGGATTCGCCGATGCGCGTGACTACATCGCCGGGCAGATCGGCGAGGTAGCCGCCCGGCGTACCGACGACGTCGCCCATCGCCGGACCGCAATCACCGGCGTCAGCGAATACCCGAACCTGTCCGAACCGGCTTTGCCACAGCATGATTCGTCGCATTCACCGCTCGCAGCGGGCAAGCTCGCACGCTATGCCGCCGAGTTCGAAGCGCTGCGGGATCGTTCCGATGTCTACTTGGCCCGCACCGGTTCACGCCCCCAGGCGCTGCTGTTGCCGCTGGGACCGCTGGCCGAGCACAACATTCGGACGACGTTCGCGGCAAACCTGCTCGCGTCCGGTGGCGTCGAGGCGGTCAACCCGGGCACTGTCGATGCCGACCGCGTCGCCAAGGCGGTCGCAGACGCCGGCTCGCCGGCCGTGGCGGTACTCTGCGGCACCGACAGCCGTTACGGCACGGAAGCGGCCGCGGTCGTCGAGGCGGCGCGCAGCGCGGGGATTTCGCACGTCTGCCTGGCCGGGCCGCAGAAGGCGGTGGCCGAGACGGATCCCGAACACCAGCCCGACGAGTTTCTGACCATGAAGATCAATGCGGTGCAGGCTCTTTCGGGCCTGCTGAGCCGGTTGGGGGCATAGCGACGATGACGACCACCGCGCCCGTTGTCGGCAGCTTCTCCGACGTCCCGCTGCACAGCGGTCGCGGGGTACCGACCCCGACCGAAGACGCCGTGGAAAAACATGTCGCGGCGGCCGCGGCCGCGAACTCGTATACGCCTGACCAGTTGGTCTGGCACACACCGGAAGACATCGGCGTCAAACCGATCTACATCGCCGCGGACCGCGCCGCGGTCGAGGCCGACGGCTACCCGTTGAACAGCTTTCCGGGTGAGCCACCCTTTGTGCGCGGCCCCTACCCGACAATGTATGTCAACCAGCCGTGGACGATCCGCCAATATGCTGGGTTCTCCACTGCCGCGGAGTCCAATGCGTTCTACCGGCGTAACCTTGCCGCAGGGCAAAAGGGTCTGTCGGTAGCCTTTGACCTCGCCACTCACCGCGGTTACGACTCAGACCACCCGCGCGTTCAAGGTGATGTCGGAATGGCCGGTGTGGCAATAGATTCCATTCTCGACATGCGTCAGCTCTTCGACGGCATCGATTTGTCGACGGTATCGGTGTCGATGACGATGAACGGCGCCGTGCTGCCGATCCTGGCGTTGTACGTGGTGGCCGCCGAGGAGCAGGGGGTGCCGCCGGAGAAGCTGGCCGGAACCATCCAGAACGACATCCTCAAAGAGTTCATGGTGCGCAACACCTACATCTACCCGCCAAAGCCGTCGATGCGCATCATCTCCGACATCTTCGGTTACACCAGCGCCAGGATGCCGAAATTCAACTCTATCTCCATTTCCGGCTATCACATCCAAGAAGCCGGCGCCACAGCGGATCTGGAGCTCGCTTACACGCTTGCCGACGGCGTGGAGTACATCAAGGCGGGACTCGCAGCAGGCCTGTCGATCGACAAGTTCGCTCCCCGACTGTCGTTCTTCTGGGGCATCGGGATGAACTTCTTCATGGAGGTCGCCAAGCTGCGCGCGGCCCGCGCACTCTGGTCACGGCTGGTCCGCGAGTTCGGGCCGGAGAACCCCAAGTCGCTCA
>DASQRI010000484.1:0-12717 GCA_035642975.1 Mycobacterium sp. | reverse complement strand
GGGCGTGACGCTGACGCCGCTGGCCGCACTGGGTGTGATTCAGGCGCCTAAGGACGAGCCCGGCTCGCTTCCCGGGATCTGCAACGCCGCGTTCGGTATCGGCGGATCGCTCGGATTCACCTGGGCCGGAACGATCGTCGGCGAGGGGACGAAAGCGTCCTATCACACGGCGTTGTGGGTCGCGGTGGTGATCGGTGTTGCCGCGTTCGCGACCAGCCTGATCCTCAAACCTCGAACGGCTGAGTCCGATCTGACCCACTGATTGCAAGCTGCCTGACGGCGGGCGTTCGTGTCGATGTAACTGATGGTTACCCCCTGATGGCCCATCCTGGGGCCATGGGCATCGCGACGGTCGCCCCCGGTGCGATCGAGTTAGCGTTTTCAGGACGATTCGGATTCGGCATCTACCGCTGGGCTTACCTGCCGTTCGACGTGCCGCCCGGCGTGCAACGCATTCGGGTATCCACCTCTCACGAGAAGTTCGTTGGCGGTCCGGCCCGAAACGTATTGGATCTGGGTATCTTTGGGCCAGCCGGCTACGACTTGGGTAATGCCGCAGGGTTTCGCGGCTGGTCTGGCGGAGCACGCGACGGCTTCGTCATCTCCAGCACACACGCCACCCCCGGCTATCTGGCCGGTCCGATCGACGCGGGGGTGTGGGCGGTAGCGCTCGGTCCGGTGGTGCTGAGCCCATGGGGGATGGCCTGGCAGGTGAACGTCACCATGGAATACGGGGAGTCCGCCACAACGCCGCCCGACACCGACCCCGTCGTCGCGTCCTCACCGCCGTCGGTGTCCGGTGCGCGCTGGTATCGCGGTGACCTGCATCTGCACACTGTGTACTCCGACGGCGACCGGCATCTCGGCGAATTGGCATCCGCCGCGCACCACAGTGGACTTGACTTCGTGGTCTCCACCGAACACAACACCAGCGCCGCCAACCGGGCCTGGAAGGCTTGCGACACCGGCGGTCTGCTGGTGATTCCCGGTGAGGAGGTCACCACCAGGCACGGGCACTGGCTGGCCGTCGGATTGCCGCCCGGTGGCTGGGTCGACTGGCGATACGGGCCTAGCGACGGCGTGTTTCCGCGCTTTGCCGCCGAGGTCCGCGACGCCGGCGGCTTGGTCGTGGCCGCGCATCCGTCCGTTCCGGTTCCCGGAGCCGCGTGGGAGTTCGGTTTCGCCGACGTGGACGCCCTCGAAGTGTGGAACGGCCGATGGAACGTCGATGATGAACTGTCGCTTCGTATTTGGCAACGGCTGTTGCGACAGGGTCGGCGCATTGTCGCCGTTGGTGGCAGCGACTCGCACGGTAAGCATCAGACGGTCGGCTTGCCGCAGACGGTCGTGCACGCCGACGAACTCTCGACGCCGGCGATCATCGACGGGTTACGCTGCGGCCGTTCGTATCTGGCCCGATCATGCGACGTCGCGTTGGAGCTCACCGCTTACTGCCCGAACAGCGACGGCGTAGCCGGTCCCGGACAAGCACTGCGGGTTTCGTCCGACGGGCGCGTGACGGTCACCGCTGTGATCAGCGGGGCACCAGGGACGAACGTCGCATTGATCACCGCGGAGGGCTGCGCGGAACGGGCCACCGTGGGATCCGATCGGGCCCGGCTGGAATGGGAAGTCGACGCCGCGTCGGCGCGCTTCGTCCGACTGGAGGTGCGCGAAGCGCAGCGGCGCCCGCTGGGCGCGATGGTCGCGCTGACCAATCCGGTCTGGCTGGTGTGACGCGTCGGGGTCCATGCTGGTAGCCATGACGCGAAACGAGATCACCGAACGGATCGTCGTTGCCCGCCTGGCCAAGGGCCTGACCTGGCAGGAGTTGGCCGACGCGATCGAGCGACCGGTCGTGTGGACCACGTCGGCGTTGCTCGGCCAGCACCCCATACCGGCCGAACTCGGCAAGGTGCTCGTCGAGATGCTAGGTCTCGACGAGTCCGCGGTCGCGGTACTGGCCGCGCCGCCCATGCGCGGCGGGCTGCCCACCGCGGTGCCCACCGATCCGACCATCTACCGCTTCTACGAGGCCCTGCAGGTGTACGGCGGAGCGATCAAAGAACTCATCCACGAGCAGTTCGGTGACGGCATCATGAGCGCGATCAACTTCAGCGTCGACCTGCAGAAGAAGACCCACCCGTCCGGCGACCGTGTGGTCGTGACGTTCGACGGGAAATTCCTTCCCTACGACTGGGTTTCAGCAGAGAACTGACGCCGAGCCGAGGACCATGAGCCGGGATTCCTGTGGCAGATGTGACAGCCGACCCCGGGGCAACCCGTAAAGAAACCGTCAATAGACGCGCGACGTGAGCCCTCGGCACTTAGTTTCTTAGCAAACACGCACCGTCGAAAACGGACGGGGGTGACCAGATTTCTTATCGGAGGTGCCGGATGTACGCACCTCCGCCTCCAGCACCAACGGGTCGGCCTTCGCGGGTTTATCGGCAAACATCTTCTGGTACGACACCGCCCTGGGCCTGGTGACGCTGATGGGCTGGTACCTGCTGGTCATCCTGGTGCTCGCGCTGGCCGGCTCGCTGGCTCGCCAAGGGCATAGGCCGGAGTCGCCCGGCACCCTGCCCACCCACCGGCCGCAATTCGTCGGCCTGATAGCGGCAGTGACGGTTATTCTTTGTGCACTGACGTTCTTACCGGCCTTAGCGCTCGGGCCACTCGCCGAAGGAATCCACTAGATGCGTGGTCCGTACTTCGAGGCCGATTGGCGGCGCGAGGCGCTGCGGACCAACCTGTGGCTCATTCCGGTGCTCGAAACGTTCGCCGTGGTGGTGCTCTTCGTGGTCACCTACGCGGTCGACCGAGCAGCGTATGACGGACTGGTCCGGCTGCCGTCGTGGGTGCTCAGCGGAACCGCCGATGTCGCGCGGGTGCTGTTGGCCACCGTCGCCGCCGCGATCATCACCGTGGTCGGCATCGTCTTTTCCATCACCATCGTGGCCCTGACGCTGGCCTCAACGCAGTTCGGCCCGCGGATGCTGCGGAACTTCGTACGGGACCCAGGAACTCAATTGTCGTTGGGGACGTTCGTGGCGAGCTTCTGCTACGCGATGATCGGGCTGGTCTCAGTGGGCGGCGGACCACACGGCGACTTCGTGCCGCATCTGTCCATTACCGTGACGCTGATATTCACGTTGTTTGACGTGGCTGTGCTGATCTACTTCCTCAACCACATCGCGTCGATGATTCAGCTTCCCGTGGTGATTGCGAATATCGCCACGACGTTGGTCAGCGAGGCCACCGCGATGGAGGAGCGCGCCGCCTCGTTTGGCATCGGCGCGGAGCGTGGGCCGTCGTGTGAGGAATTGTTGGCGAAATTGGCCGATTCCGGCGCCCCGATCCGCACACCGCGCAGCGGCTACCTTCAGGTCATCCGACACGACGTTCTCTTGAAGATCGCCGCCAAGGCCGATGCGGTCGTTCAATTACCCCAGCGTCCCGGGCATTTCATGGTTGCCGGTCAGGTGATCGCGTGGGTGTGGCCTCCCGAGGCTGCCGACGCCGTCGCGGAGCGCCTGGCGCTGGGACACGTCGCTGGCGCGTATCGCACACTCCCACAGGATATTTCGTTCGGTTTCGATCAATTGGTCGAGATCGCGTTGCGCGCATTGTCGCCGGCGGTCAACGACACCTTCACCGGGATGACCTGCGTCGACTGGATCGCCGACTGCCTGTGCCGAATTTACGCCGTATGGCGTCCACAGCGGATCCGGCGCGACGCGGAGGGCAACATCCGGGTCATCGCCTTCCAGCCCGATTTCGACCGGCTGGTGGAACGCACCTTCGACACCATCCGCCAGGCCGCAGTTGGCATGCCCGCCATCATGATTCGGCAACTCGATGCGGTGGCCAAGATCCTGGAACAGGTCACCGACCGGAACCACCGGACCGTGTTGATCCGCCAGGCCGAGGCGATCCAGCGGTCCAACCTCGCGACGGTCCCCGACCCCTCGGACCGCGACGACGTCACCGAGCGTTACGACGCGATCATGGCGATGATCAACCCAGCCACGATGCCACGGCTGGCCGAGGTCAGGTCGATCAGCAACGGATCGGGTCACGGCGAGCCGGCACGCTGAGTCAAGGTCACCAGTAGCGGCTACAGTCGCGCTGGTGACCAGCGAACTGAAAGCGGACCTCGTTCTGTCCGGCGGCGGCGTCAAGGGCATCGGCCTGGCCGGCGCCGTCGTCGCGCTGATGGAAGCCGGGTACGCGATCCAGCGCGTCTCTGGGACGTCGGCCGGCTCGATCGTCGGCGCCATCTTGGCAGCCGGCGCCGACCAACTGACCCCCGAGCAGGTTCAGCAGATCACCATGACGGTGCCCTACCGCAAGTTCCTCGACCCGACCCCGATCACCGGCATCCCGCTGCTCGGCCCCGCCTGGGGCGTGGTGAGCGAAACCGGCATCTACAAAGGCGATTTCGCTCACGACTGGATCCGCTCGAAGCTGGCTGAACTCGGCGTGCGCACGTTCGGCGATCTGGCTATCGACGCCCCGAACCTGCCACCCGAACAGCGCTACCGGTTGGTGGTCACCGTGTCCGACGTGACCACCGGGCAACTGGTGCGGCTGCCGTGGGATTACCGCAGGCTCTACGGCCTGGACGCCGACGAGCAGCAGGTCGCCGACGCGGTTCGGGCCTCGATGTCGATTCCGTTCTTCTTCCGGGTGGCCAAGCTGACCAGCGCCGCCGGCCTGACCTCCACGCTCGTCGATGGCGGCCTGCTGTCGAACTTCCCGATCGATTCATTCGACCGGCGTGACGGCAAACCACCACGGTGGCCCACATTCGGAGTCACCTTGCTGCCCAACCTTCCTCAGGGCAACGACAAAGTGATTCCGGCGTTAGCACCGGTGAATTGGGTCTTCGGCGGGCCGCCGCTGATCGAAGAGCTGATCACCACGATGATCGTCGGCCGCGACCAGGCCTACCTCAACCAGCCCTGGGTGAGTTCGCGAGCGATCCGCGTCGACTCGTCAAGCGTCGGATTTCTCGACTTCAACATCAACAAACAGCAGATGCAGGAGCTCTACCAGAGCGGCTACGACGCGGCGGACGCGTTTCTGTCGACCTGGAACTGGCAGGAATATCTCGAACGCTTCCGGCGGCCGGGAGCCTAAACGCTCTAGACTCCGAATTCGGCTGCCATGCCGTCGATTCCAGCGCGGATGCCGACCAGTGCCTCGGCCCGGGTCCGCAGCTTCGTCCCGACGTGGGCCTGCTGATTGAGCGTGGCGAATTCCCGCGCGGCTTCCTCGGCGCGGCTGAGCACCATCTCGGGCAGCACGATTTCATCGAGCCAGCCTGCGGCGACCGCGGTTTCGCCGAAGAACGTCTTCGCCAGCGTGGCGGCCTGCTGGTAAGCCGCCCGCGTGAGCCGCAGCTTCATCACTTCCAGCGCCGAGTACGGGATCGTCATGCCGATCGCGACCTCGTTGGCCTGAATGTTGTACGCGGGGGCCGCGACTCGGTGATCGCCGCTGGCCAGCAGAAACGCGCCCATCGCGATGGCGTGGCCGGTGCAGGCCATCACCACCGGTTTGGGGTAGGACAGCAGCCGGTGGGAAAGCTCGAAGCCGCCCTTGAGCATGTCGATCGCGGGCTGAATGTCGCCGGAGGTCAAGATTTTCAGGTCGAAACCGCCGCTGAACACCCGGTCGTTTCCGGCGATAACCACGGCGCCGACGTCGTCGCGGTCGGCGTGGTCGAGCGCCTCGTTGAGGGCCTGTTGCATCGTCGGACCGAGCACGTTGACCTTGCCGTCGTCCATGGTGATGAGCGCGATGGACTCGTCGAGGCGATAAGTGACCGGGCCGCTCATAGGAAACTCCTTCGATACCGGCAGCGGAGTCGATTGAATCAGACCACTCGCTCGCCGCGGTGCTTGCCCAGTTCATCTTCGGCGTCACCCCAGCGCAGGCTCACATCGGTCGGCGGCGCGTCGATCTGCCGGGTGCGCCACCGATCCTTGGTCTCGTCGGCGGCGCGGTTGATCCGCTCGATCTCACCGCGGAACACGTCCGCACGAGTTTCCTTGGTGGCGTAGTGGAAATAAGTCAACAGGCTGCGCAGCAGCTCCAGCTTCTGCTTTTCCCGTTTGGCCAGATCGTGGTTGGTCATCAACTCGATCCGCTGAACCGGCGGCAGCGCGGCCCAGTCCAGCACCACCTTGGTCTCCAGCGCAGGCCGGCGACGCTGCCAGAACTTCCAGCCTCGGGGAGTCTCGACGCGGTCGTAGTAGGTGACCGTGCCCGGGAACCGCGACTCGATGCCTTCACCGAGCTCATTGCGGTCCAGCGCCGAATCCCACACCGTGCGCCACTCCTGCCCGGGTGCCAGCGTCGGCATCTGACGGGGGAGTTTCAGTTCGACGACATCCGCATAGCCGTCGGTGGCGTTCTCGTACTCAGCGACGGTCGGGGGGTGCGGAAACGTGAACGAGATGTCGTAGGCCGGGGTCTTGCCGAAGTTCCGCACGACGAGCTCGATCACGTGCCAATCGGCGGCGTGCGGTTCCATGAACATCCCGACGTGCGGTCGGTTTTCGTCGATCGCCAATCGACGATGGCGCCGAATCTGCTGATTGGCGTAGATGAGGGCCGCCACCCCGAGCGCGAGCAGAGCCCAAGCGGCCCACGCCAACCAGGTACCGGAACCCGCGCCCACCACCTGGTGCCACCGATCGTGGATCCATTCCATCGAGGAACCCATCGCTTTCGCTTATATCACAGCGCTTACGCGCGTGAAAATTCGTTGGAGGGCTCGTTGGCGCACAGTTATCCGCCCATCAGCATTCGCCACTGTGCAAGGTTACCGACTCGGTAGACGTAATTTGAACGCTTGACCTCCGACAGCGTCGCACTCGGTTCAAGCGAATACCAGTGTCCGGGAAATACCGTCGGATCACCAGGGAGCTGGGCGAGTTTTTGCAGGCTGCGGAACATCTCATCGGAGTCGCCGCCGGGAAAGTCGGTGCGTCCGCAGCCCTCCAGGAAGAGCGTGTCACCCGCGACCAGCCGGCCGTCCAGCAGGAAGCACTGGCTGCCCGGCGTGTGACCGGGGGTGTGCAGCAACTCGATGTCGATGTCGCCGACGCTGACCTTGTCGCCGTGCTCATGTGGGGTCAGATCGCCCATCGCGATCCCGGTGATCCGCGAAACGAACAGCGCCTCTTGGGAATTGACATGGACGGGCACGCTGATCCGCTCGAGCAGCTCGGCCAGGCCCTTGAGCTCGAAGCCCATCATCGAGCCGCCGACGTGGTCGGGGTGGTGGTGGGTGACCAGCACGCCGGACAGGTGCATGCCGTCGGCCTCGAGCGCGTCCAGCAAATCGCCGGCCGCGTAGGCCGGGTCGACCACGACGGCGTCACCGGTCTGCCGGTCGCCGATCAGGTAGGCGAAGTTGCGCATCTGCGTCGCGATCCCGTCGCCCTGAGCGAAGTCGCGCCCGGCGAGTAGCTGGCGGAAGTACAATCGGTCGGTGTCAGGCACCCGCTCAGCCTAAGCCCGGGACGCGGGGTGAACCTCATCGTTTGGTGCGCTAGCGGCGCAGGCTGTACCCTCTTTTAGGCCCGAGGCGTGACCCTACTGGTCGCTACGGGTAGGCCCCCTTAGCTCAGTCGGTAGAGCGTTTCCATGGTAAGGAAAAGGTCAACGGTTCGATTCCGTTAGGGGGCTCGGCGGACGCCGAGCAGGCAGGCGGCCCAGAACGAAGGCAATTTGTCCCGAGGCGGTGTAGCTCAGTCGGTTAGAGCGAACGACTCATAATCGTTAGGTCGCCGGTTCGAGTCCGGCCATCGCTACCAGACAAGACAACAACGAGAACCCGGAAAAGAGAACTGACGTGGCCTCCAGTACCGACGTACGGCCCAAGATCACTTTGGCGTGCGAGGTGTGCAAACACCGCAACTACATCACCAAGAAGAACCGCCGCAACGATCCCGACCGGCTGGAGCTGAAGAAGTTCTGCCCGAACTGCGGCAAGCACCAAGCGCACCGCGAGACACGCTAGCGCGAACTCGCGAGCAAACACACTGACTAGGTAGGTTCTACAGCCGTGTCCTTGGGCCAAGACGCTGTCGGGATGCAGTACCGGTATCCGGACCACTACATCGTGGAACGGGAGAAGATCCGGGAGTACGCAGTCGCCGTCAAAAATGACGATGCCCCATTCTTCGAGGAAAAGGCTGCCGCCGAACTCGGCTACGACGGGCTGCTCGCGCCGCTGACGTTCATTTCGGTCTTCGGCTACCAAGCGGTGGCGGCGTTCTTCGAGTACGTCAACATCGCGACAGACGACGCGCAGATTGTGCAGGTCGACCAGGAGCTGAGGTTTGTGCAACCGATCAAGGTTGGAGACCGCCTCTACTGCGATGTCGCCATCGAGTCGATACGGCAGGCGCACGGCACCGACATCATCGTGACCAAGCAGACCATCACCAATGCTGCCGGTGAGGTGGTACAGGAGACTTATACGACGCTGGCCGGTCGTGCCAGTGAAGAAGGGGAGGAGGGTTTCAGGCATGCCACTGCGTGAGTTCGATTCGGTAAAGGTAGGTGACGAGCTTCCCGAGAAGATCTATCCGCTGACCCGGCAAGACCTGGTGAACTATGCGGGTGTCTCGGGTGATCTCAACCCGATTCACTGGGACGACGAGATCGCCAAGGTCGTCGGGCTGGACACCGCGATCGCGCACGGCATGTTGACCATGGGTCTGGGCGGCGGCTTCATCACGTCGTGGGTAGGCGACCCCGCAGCGGTCACCGAGTACAACGTGCGGTTCACCGCGGTGGTGCCGGTGCCCAACGACGGCAAGGGCGCCGAGATCGTGTTCAGCGGCAGGGTGAAGTCGGTCGATCCCGACAGCAAGTCGGTGACGATCGCGCTGACCGCCACCGCTGGGGGCAAGAAGATCTTCGGCCGTGCCACCGCCTTGGCGAAGCTCGCGTAGCGATGGCGATCAATACCGACATCCGGGGATTGGTGTGGGACTATCCGGACAGCTACGTGGTGGGCCGCGAGAAGGTGCGCGAATTCGCCAAGGCGGTCAAGGCAGACGACCCGGCCTGTCTCGATGAAGAGGCGGCCGCCGAACTCGGGTATGACGCCCTCGTCGCGCCGCCGACCTTCGCCACGATCTTCGGACAGCTGGTCCAGGCGGACTTCATGCGGAAGGTCGATACCGGCTACGACACCATGCAGATGCTCCAGGTCGACCAGCGATTCATCTACCACAAGCCGATCCTTGCCGGCGACGTGCTGCACGCCCGGATGGAAGTGCACTCCGTTGTGGAGCGGTTCGGCGCCGACATCGTGGTCACCAGGAACACCTGCATGAACGAGGCCGGAGAGGTTGTCTTGGAGGCCTACACCACGGTGATGGGCCACGAAGGCGACGACTCGGTCAATCTCAAGTGGGACATGGAGTCCGGGCAGATCGTCCGGACGGCGTAATTAGTACCTGGCACCTGCTCCGCTGTACACTCGGACCTCGGGGTTTTCCCATTACCAGGGTGTTTTTCTTTCAGTTGGAGAGAGCGCGCGTCAGGTAAATCCCCGGCATGCGCAGGTTGGCCTGCCAACCAGCGAAGGGGCGTAGCTCAACTGGCAGAGCAGCGGTCTCCAAAACCGCAGGTTGCAGGTTCAAGTCCTGTCGCCCCTGCAATGGTGGACACTGGAAGGTGATCACCCCACACAAGACGGAACGAAGGAGCATGCGGTGAGCGACGAACGCGACGATGCCGCAGCCGACGACGGCGGAACCGAGGAGCCGGGCGGTCGCACGGCAGTGGTGACGCGGCCACAGCGGCCCACCGGTAAGCGGTCCCGTCAGCGAGCGGATGCCGACACCGACGACGACAGTGGTGCGGTCGAGCTCACCGAGAGCAGCGCTGACGACAAGACAGACAAGAAGGCCAAAAAGGCCAAAAAGCCCCGCAAATCAGGCGAGCCGTCGAACAACCCGATCGTCTATGTCTTCAACTACCTCCAGCAGGTCGTCGCCGAGCTCCGCAAGGTCATCTGGCCGAATCGCAAGCAGATGGGCACGTACACCTCGGTGGTGCTGGCGTTCTTGGTGTTCATGGTGACCTTGATCGGCGTGGTGGACCTGGGCTTGGCCAAGCTCGTGCTGCTGGTGTTCGGCTGAGACCGCCCAGAGCCGACTTAAGACGTAATAGGAAGGACCGAACAACCGTGACTACCTCCGACGGCGATCTGCCCGTGGGTGAGACGGTCGACATCGAAGCTGCTTTGCACGAGGTCACCGCCGAGGACGCGCCAGCCGCGGCCAGCCCCGAGACGGTGGCCGACGACCCCAAGGGGTTGGCCGAGCCGGCCGTTGCTGAGCCGGCCGCCGCTGAGCCGGCCGCCGCATCCGACGAGTCGGCCGAGGCCGACGAGGCCGAAGAGGTCGACCCCGCTGTCGCACTGAAGGCCGACCTGCGCGCCAAGCCGGGCGACTGGTACGTCATCCACTCCTACGCCGGATACGAGAACAAGGTGAAAGCCAACCTCGAAACCCGCGTGCAGAACCTGGACGTCGGCGACTACATCTTCCAGGTGGAAGTGCCCACCGAAGAGGTCACCGAGATCAAGAACGGCCAGCGCAAGCAGGTCAACCGCAAGGTGCTGCCGGGCTACATCCTGGTACGCATGGACCTGACCGACGACTCGTGGTCGGCGGTGCGCAACACCCCCGGCGTCACCGGGTTCGTCGGCGCGACGTCTCGCCCGTCCGCACTCAGGCTGGACGACGTGGTGAAGTTCCTGCTGCCGCAGGGTGCGGCCAAGAAGCCCGCCAAGGGGGCGGCCAGCACTGCCGCCGCGGCCAGTGAAGGCGGTCTGGAACGTGCGGTGATCGAAGTCGACTACGAGGTCGGCGAGTCGGTCACCGTCATGGACGGCCCGTTCGCCACGCTGCCGGCCACGATCAACGAGGTCAACGCCGAACAACAGAAACTCAAGGTGCTGGTGTCCATCTTCGGCCGCGAAACACCTGTGGAACTGGGTTTCACCCAGGTCTCGAAGATTTAGCAATAGGACGCTCGGCGACGATGCAGGCCACGTAGTGGCCTGAGGAGAAGCCGAGCAACAGGAAAGGACCCCGCTACCTCATGGCTCCGAGGAAGAAAGCCGTCGGGCTGATCAAGCTGCAGATCCAGGCCGGCCAGGCCAACCCCGCGCCGCCGGTCGGTCCGGCGCTCGGCCAGCACGGCGTCAACATCATGGAATTCTGCAAGGCGTACAACGCCGCGACGGAAAACCAGCGCGGCGACGTCATCCCGGTCGAGATCACCGTCTACGAGGACCGCAGCTTCACGTTTGCGCTCAAGACGCCGCCGGCGGCCAGGCTGCTGCTCAAGGCCGCGGGCGTGGCCAAGGGCTCGGCCGAACCGCACGTCACCAAGGTGGCGAAGGTCAGCTGGGCTCAGGTCCGCGAGATCGCCGAAACCAAGAAGGCTGACCTCAACGCCAACGACATCGACGCCGCCGCCAAGATCATCGCCGGCACCGCCCGGTCGATGGGCATCACGGTCGAATAGCGTTTTTACCGGTGGGAGGGCCAGCTTCGGCCCGAACGTAACCACAACCAACATCAGATTGGATATCGAATGAGCAAGAACAGCAAGGCATATCGCGCCGCGGCCGAAAAGGTGAACCGCGACAACCTCTACACCCCGCTGCAGGCGGCCAAGCTGGCCAAGGAGACGTCGTCTGCCAAGCAGGACGCGACCGTCGAGGTGGCCATCCGGCTCGGTGTGGACCCGCGCAAGGCTGACCAGATGGTCCGCGGCACGGTCAACCTGCCGCACGGCACCGGCAAGACCGCCCGGGTGGCGGTGTTCGCGGTCGGCGAAAAGGCCGAAGAGGCAACGGCAGCCGGTGCCGACGTGGTCGGCAGCGACGACCTGATCGAGAAGATCCAGGGCGGGTTTTTGGACTTCGACGCGGCGATCGCGACGCCTGACCAGATGGCCAAGGTCGGCCGGATCGCGCGGATCCTCGGGCCGCGTGGCCTGATGCCCAACCCCAAGACCGGCACCGTCACCCCGGACATCACCAAGGCGGTGTCCGACATCAAGGGCGGCAAGATCAACTTCCGGGTGGACAAGCAGGCCAACCTGCACTTCGTCATCGGCAAGGCATCGTTCGACGAGAAGCAGCTCGCGGAGAACTACGGCGCTGCGCTCGACGAGGTGCTGCGGCACAAGCCGTCGTCGTCGAAAGGCCGCTACCTGAAGAAGATCGTGGTCTCGACGACCACCGGCCCGGGCATCCCGGTCGACCCGGCGGTCACCCGCAACTTCGCCGAGGCGTAAACGCGCGGGTGTTCATCGTCGGTCGCTGACGGTGGAACGCCCTCCCATCTCTTAGACTCTCCACATGAGCGGTGCCTCGGACAACGAAGGCGACACTCGGGTTAGCCGGCCGGAGCTGACCGACTACCTCGACGCGGATGGCGGCATCGTCCTGCCAGAAGGCGCCAACATGGTGACCTTTCTGGACCGCCACATCGATGACATAGGCGATGCCGTCGCCTACCGCTTCCTGGATTACAGCCAGCACGCCGACGGCAAGATGATCGAGTTGACCTGGGCTGAGCTGGGCACCCGGCTGCGCGCCATCGGTGCTCGCTTGCAGCAGATCACCTCCAAGGGTGATCGGGTGGCGATCTTGGCGCCGCAGGG
>DASQRI010000483.1:0-7777 GCA_035642975.1 Mycobacterium sp. | reverse complement strand
CGCCAGGTCTACCCGCAGTGACGCCCGCCCTGGACGACGTTCTGGACCGCCTGCATGTGGTGGCGCTGCCGATGCGGGTGCGTTTCCGCGGCATCACCAGCCGTGAGCTGGCGTTGATCGACGGCCCGGTCGGCTGGGGCGAATTCGGCGCCTTCCTGGAGTACGGCGACGCCGAGGCCGCGCACTGGCTGGCCGCCGCGCTCGAGTCGGCCTACCGGCCCGCGCCGCCGGCCCGACGTGACCGCATCGCCGTCAACGCCACGGTCCCGGCCGTTCCCGCGGCGCAGGTGCCCGACATCCTGGCCCGCTTCCCCGGCGCGCGGACCGCGAAGGTGAAGGTCGCCGAGCCCGGCCAGACGCTGGCCGACGACGTCGCCCGGGTGGACGCCGTCCGCGCCCTGGTACCCATCGTGCGGGTCGACGCCAACGGTGCCTGGACCGTTCCGCAGGCCGTCGAGGCCGCGGCGGCGCTGACGTCGAGCGGCCCGCTGGAATATCTCGAGCAGCCCTGCGGCACTGTCGACGAACTCGCCCAACTGCGCCGCCGCATCGACGTCCCGGTCGCCGCCGACGAAAGCATCCGCAAGTCCGGCGACCCGCTGGCCGTGGTCCGGGCCGGCGCCGCCGATGTGGCCGTCCTGAAAGTTGCTCCACTGGGCGGTATTTCGGCTCTGCTGGACATCGCCGCGCAGATCGACATCCCAGTGGTGATCTCCAGTGCGCTGGACTCCGCGGTCGGTATCGCCGTCGGTCTTGCCGCCGCCGCGGCCCTGCCGGAACTGCGCTATGCCTGCGGGCTGGGCACCGGCCGGTTGTTCGTCGAGGACGTCGCGGAGTCCACTGCGCCGGCCGACGGCTACCTGCCGGTCGGGCCGGTGACCCCGGACCCGGCGCGGTTGCAGGCGCTGGCCGCGGCGCCGCGGCGGCGGCAGTGGTGGATCGACCGGGTGAAGGCCTGCTACCCGCTCGTGTCCTGATGTGTGGGGTGCATGGCGTAGACGACATGAGGCTTGTCGCCAACACTTACCGGTATGCGTACGGTGATTTTCTTCGCTTTCTCCGGGATGCAGACGCTGGATGTGGTCGGTCCCCTCGAAGTGTTCGCGACCGCATCGCTGGTGGCGGGTGCCAAAGGCGGCGTCGGATACCGGCCGGTGGTTGCGTCGGTTGATGGCCGACCGGTGACGACCAGTTCCGGATTGACCCTGGCGACCACGAAACTTCTCGACGCCCACGAACCGGCCGACACCTTGGTGTTGCCCGGCGGTGCCGGAGTCCACGCGGCCCGGTCCGACTTGCGTGTCGTCGACTGGACCCGCACTGTCGCAGCTGGCGTCCGCCGGGTGGCCAGCGTGTGCACCGGCGCCTTCTTGGCGGCGCAGGCCGGGCTGTTGGACGGCTGCGTGGCCACCACCCACTGGGGGTCCGCCGACCAGCTGGCTCGCGAGTTCCCATCCATCGTCGTCGATCCCGATCCGATTTTCGTGCGCAGCTCTGCAAAGGTGTGGACCGCTGCGGGCGTCACCGCCGGCATCGACTTGGCGCTGGCGCTCGTCGAGGACGACCACGGCACCGAGGTCGCCCAGACGGTGGCCCGCTGGCTGGTGCTCTACCTGCGCAGGCCGGGCGGCCAGACGCAGTTCGCCGCCCCGGTGTGGGTGGCCCGAGCCAAACGCGAACCGATCCGCGCGGTCCAGGACGCCGTGGAGTCCGAACCTGGTGGCCCGCATAGCATCAACGAGTTGGCGCGCCGCGCGGCAATGAGCCCGCGGCATTTCACCCGGGTGTTCACCGACGAGGTCGGCGAGGCGCCCGGCGCCTACGTGGAACGGGTCCGCACCGAGGCCGCCCGCCGCCAACTCGAGCAGACCGATGACACCGTCGTGGCCATCGCGGCGCGCTGCGGCTTCGGCACCGCGGAAACCATGCGCCGCAACTTTATTCGACGAGTCGGCGTGTCACCTGACCAATATCGACGAACATTCGCCTGAACAAGGAGATAACCGCGTGACTCAGATCGCGATCGTGACGTACCCGGGTTTCACGGCGCTGGACTTCATCGGCCCGTACGAAGTATTGCGCTGGCTGCCCGACACTCAGATCCGGTTCGTGTGGCACGAGCCGGGGCCGATCACGGCCGACTCCGGAGTGCTCGTCATCGGAGCCACCCACTCGTTTGCTGAAACCCCTTCGCCGGACGTGGTTTTGGTGCCCGGCGGGATGACCACGATCGAGCACGCCCGCGACGAGGTGCTGCTGGACTGGGTACGGCAGGCACATCACCGCGCGACCTGGACGGCGTCGGTCTGCTCGGGTTCGGTCATCCTGGCGGCGGCCGGCTTGCTCAACGGCAAGCGCGCCACCTCGCACTGGGCGGCACTGCCGGTGCTCAAAACGTTGGGGGCCATCGCCGTCAACGACGAACGTGTTGTGCACGAGGGCGACATCGTCACCAGCGCCGGAGTGTCGGCGGGCATCGACCTTGCGCTGTGGTTGGCCGGCCGGATCGGCGGTGAAGACCGCGCCAAGGTCATCCAGTTGTCGATGGAATACGACCCGCAGCCGCCGTTCGACTCCGGCCACATGTCCAAAGCATCCGCGAAGACCAAGGCCGCCGCGACCGCGCTGATGGCCAGGGACATCGCCAAACCGACCCAGCTGAAGGCCGGGACGCTGCTGCTGTGGAACCACGCGCTGGCCGCCGCGCGGGCCAAGGTCGCCCGTCGCTGAAGTCCTGCAGCCCGTAACGCGGATCCGGCCATATCCTTGACGGATGAGGCGGCTGGCCATGATCGCGATTTCGGCCTGGACGGTATTCCTGGTGGCCGGCTGCACGTCGACGGTCGGCGGAACCGCGCTGGTCGGCCCCGGCGGACGGACGCCCGGCCCGGTGACGGGACGCGGTCTGTCTGCACTGCTGCTCAGCCTCGACGAGACGACGCAGCTGCTGAAGTTCTCCGACATGGCCACCGAAAACATCTGGACGCGACCCGACGCACGCGGAACGTTCGAGCCCGCCGGCTGCGTCGGCGCAGTGTTCAGCAGCATGGCGGGTTCGTACGACGACAGCGGGTATCGGGACTTCTACGAAGTCAGGCAGTCGGACGTGACCGGGGGAGATGTGCCGCACTGGGTCGACCAGAGCGTCGCCACCTTCGAAAGTGATTCAACGGCGCGAAGTTTCGTTGCCAAAGAAGTTGTCCAATGGCGGCGATGCGCGGGCCGACAGCTCGAGTATGCGTATCCGCGGCCCGACGATCGGCAGGACCCCTACCGCATCGGCGACGCGATCGACTCCGGTTGCGTGACGGTGATCTCCAACGTCAATGTCGGCGACAAGCGCGACACCGACATCCGCGAATTGGCGTCCAAGTCCAACGTCGTCGTCGACCTGCAGTTCACCGGTTTCGACCTGACCGACGAGCCCGCAACGGCCATCAATCGGATCCTGGATCGAATCGCGTCACAGGGGCACGACTGCGCCTTCTGGGGCTAGCCGACTACGTCGCCGCTATCGCGTCGATCACCGCGGCCGGGTTGTCCAGGGAAACAAAGGTTTTCGCGTCCGGCACCTCGATCAGCTTTGCGTTGCCGAATGCCCCGGCCAGCCGGCGGCCCAGGCTCGGTGTGAAGCAGCGATCCCGCTGGCCCCAGACCAGCGTGACCGGTTTGCTGAACCGGGATAGCCGGGTGGCCACGTCGGTAAGGTCGGCTCCGGCCACCTGACGCAGCAGCGCCGCCAGATCGCGGCAAATGCGGGAGTCCTTCAGGCACGGTTGCAGCCAGGCGGCGGTGAGGTCCGGATCGGGGTCGCTGATCAGCAGGCCGTAGCCGAGTGCGGAGCGACGCAGGGTCGGCAACCGCAGCGCGGAGAACAACGCCTTGATCGAGATCGGGCCGCGAAGCACGCCGAAGGCGACGTCGAACGGGTAGGGCGGGCATTTGTCGAGGGCGTCGCAGTTGGTGAGGACCAGGCGCCCGATCCGGTCCGGGTGGGCGTCGACGACCAGTTGGCACAGCCCGCCTCCGGTGTCGGCCCCGACCAGCGTCACATCGGAAAGATCAAGGGCAACGATCGCGTCGTTGATCAAGGCCGCAACGCCGGGCAGCGACAGCGCGGTGGCGTCGCCGGCCGGGATGGTGTGTGAGCCCAGCGGCCAGGTCGGCAGGATGCAGCGGAAACCGCGGCGCCCCAGGTCCTCGGCGACGTCGCGCCACAGTCGCCAGTCCGTCAGGATGCCGTGCACGAACAGCACCGGCGGGTGTGCTGAATCCGGCGGTCCGAACTGCTGGTATCCGATGGTGGCCTGCCTGAGTGCCAGCTCTGCCATGTCGGTTGTTCCTCCTCGAACTCCTCGATTGCGCTCACCGACATTGAAGGTCCGGGCGCGCTGCCAGGTCGACGCGGTGCACTGCCAGATACTGCCAACGCCGCGGCGTCGCGTAGGTTCGTCGTCGTGATCAACCTGGCTTACGACGACAGCGGGGCGGGTGAGCCTGTCCTCTTCATCGCCGGCCGTGGCGGTCTGGGACGCACCTGGCATCTGCATCAGGTCGCGGCCTTCCGGGCGGCCGGCTACCGCGTCATCACCTTCGACAACCGCGGGGTCGGTGCGACGGCCAACGCCGACGGTTTCACGACAGAGACCATGGTCGCCGACACCGTCGCGCTGATCGAGTCGCTCGGCGTCGCCCCGGTGCGCATCGTGGGGGTGTCGATGGGTTCCTACATCGCGCAGGAGATGCTGGCGGTCCGGCCAGATCTTGTGAGCCAGGCGGTGTTGATGGCCACCCGCGGCCGCCTGGACCGGGCCCGCGAGTTCTTCCGCACCGCTGAGGACGAGTTCGCCGCGTCCGGCGTCCAGTTACCGGTTTCCTATGACGCGAAATTCCGTTTGCTGGAGAGCTTTTCCCCCAAGACGCTGAGCAACGACGAGGTGGTCGCCGAGTGGATCGCCATGTTCAACATTTGGCCGATCAAGCTCACCCCGGGGCTGGTCTGCCAAGGCGCCGCTTCGCCGCAAGGCAACCGGCTGCCGTTCTATCAGAGCATCCCCACGCCGGTGCTGGTGATCGGCTTCGCGGACGACGTGGTGACGCCGCCGCACTTGGGCAAGGAGGTCGCCGACGCGATGCCCAACGCCAGTTACCTGCAAATCGCCCACACTGGGCATCTCGGGTTCCTGGAGCGGCCCGAGGTGGTCAACGCCGCGATCCTGGACTTCTTCACCGAGGTGCCGTTCTAGTTCTCAGCTGAGCGCGAGCAGACGCAAAAGCCTCTCACGCCTCGGCGTGTCGGGGGCTTTTGCGTCTGCTCGCGCCGAGTGTCAGGCCGACTAGGCTGGTCTGGTGAATCCATCGACGGCACAAGCCCAGGTCGTCGTCGACGAGCTGATCCGCGGCGGTGTCCGCGATGTGGTGTTGTGCCCGGGCTCGCGCAACGCCCCGCTGGCGTTTGCGCTGCAGGACGCTGACCGGGCCGGCCGGGTCCGGCTGCACGTGCGCATCGACGAGCGCACTGCCGGGTATCTGGCGATCGGGCTGGCGATCGCGGCGGGCACCCCGGTCTGCGTCGCGATGACGTCGGGCACCGCGGTGGCCAACCTGGGGCCTGCCGTGGTCGAGGCCAACTATGCGCGGGTGCCGCTGATCGTGTTGTCGGCCAACCGGCCTTACGAATTGCTCGGCACCGGCGCCAACCAGACCATGGAGCAGCTGGGCTACTTCGGCACCCAGGTCCGCGCCACGATCAGCCTGGGGCTGGCCGAAGACGCGCCGGAGCGGATGGACGCGCTCAACGCGACCTGGCGGTCGGCCACCTGCCGGGTGCTGGTGGCCGCCACCGGCGCCCGCAGCGCCAACGCCGGCCCGGTGCATTTCGACATCCCGCTGCGCGAACCGCTGGTGCCCGATACCGATCCGGGCCCGGCTCCGCAAGGCCGGCCCGGCGGCAAGCCGTGGACGTACACGCCGCAGGTCAGCTTCGATCAGCCGCTGGACATCGACCTGGGCCCGGACACCATCGTCATCGCCGGCCACGGCGCCGGCGAGCAACCCACCCTGGCCGCGCTGCCGACCGTCGCCGAGCCGACCGCGCCGCCGGCGGCGAACCCGCTGCATCCGTTGGCGCTGCCGATGCTGCGCCCGCAGCAGGTGATCATGTTGGGCCGCCCCACCCTGCACCGACCGGTTTCCACCCTGCTGGCTGACCCGTCGGTGCCGGTGTATGCCCTGACCACCGGGCCGCGCTGGCCGGACGTGTCGGGTAATTCGCAGGCCACCGGCACCCGGGCGGTCACCACCGGTGAACCGAACGTGGCCTGGCTGCGCCGCTGCGCCGAACTCAACCGGCACGCGATCGCCGCCGTGCGCGGGCAGCTCACGGCGCACCCGCTGACCACTGGTCTGCATGTCGCCGCCGCCGTCGCCGATGCGCTGCGCCCCGGCGACCAACTCGTGCTGGGCGCGTCCAACCCGGTCCGCGACGCGGCGCTGGTCGGCCTGAATCCGCGCGGCATCAAGGTGCGCTCCAACCGCGGGGTCGCCGGCATCGACGGGACGGTGTCCACCGCGATCGGGGCGGCTTTGGCGCATGAGGGGTCCGGCGGCCGCACTGTCGCGCTGATCGGCGACCTGACCTTCGTGCACGACAGCTCCGGCCTGCTGATCGGGCCGACCGAGCCGGTCCCGGCCAACCTGACCATCGTGGTGTCCAACGACAACGGTGGCGGCATCTTCGAACTGCTCGAACAGGGCGACCCGCGGTTCTCCGACGTGTCCGCCCGGGTGTTCGGCACCCCGCACGACGTCGACGTCGGCGCTTTGTGTCGCGCGTACCACATCGACAGCAGGCAGATCGAGGTCGATGAACTGGGCGCCGCGCTCGACGAACCGGCCGCGGGGCTGCGGGTGCTCGAGGTCAAGGCGGACCGGTCCTCGCTGCGGCAGCTGCACGCCGCCATCAAGGCCGCTTTGTGACGCGTCTTACCAGCGCCCAGGCGACGATGAAAGCCTGGGCGCGCATCCTCATTCACGGCCGCAACGGCGACCTTCCCAACACCCGTGGGCATCGTGTCGTGCGCTGGGCGCGGATCGGCGTCCTGATCCTGACCGGCCTGGTCACGCTGCAGTCGCTGCTGCTGGTGGCCGGCGCCTGGCGTGACGACATTGCCATCCAACGCAACATGGGCGTGGCGGAGGCCGAGGTGCTCAGCGCGGGCCCGCGGCGCTCCACCATCGAATTCGTCACGCCGGACCGGGTCACCTACCGCCCGGAGCTCGGGGTGCTGTATCCGTCCGAATTGGCAACGGGGATGCGGATTTACGTCGAATACGACAAACGCAACCCGAACCTGGTCCGGGTGCAGCACCGCACCGCCAAGTTGGCGATCATTCCGGCGGGGTCCCTCGCGGTGGTCGGCTGGCTAGTCGCCGCCGGTGCGTTGACCGGTCTGGCGCTGGTGGACAAGCGCCTGGACCGTCAGCTGGCCAGCGCGTCGAGCCAGGCCGGGTCCTGATGATCGACAACACTTTTGGTGTTCAGGTTATACACCGTTGGGGTGCCGGGATTTTGCGGGTTTTCCGCTGTGAGGCGCGCCCGGTTCGCGTCGTTGAGTGCGACGGGATCGACGGCGCGGTCGCCGGCCGCGATCCGGTCGGCCACCGCATCGGGCAGACCGCTTTCGCGGGCCATCGCGGCGACATCGTTGTTGCTCGGACCATCGGCACTCTGATGGTGGTAGAGGTCTTGCACGAACGCCTGATACGCCGTCGGGGG